>JANWWP010000058.1 GCA_025055575.1 Flavobacteriales bacterium
AACGACGTCTGAATTCCATGAATACCTTTTCCATGAATTTAGCCAAATATTTGGCGTACAACGCCCAGGCCAACAATTTATTTTTGAAAAACCTGCAGGAATTTAAAGATCCACCTGAAGTTAAGAACCGTTTAAGCCATCTGATGGCGCATATCCTTTTTGCCCAATATGTGTGGGCAGCGCGCGTGGAAGGCTGGGCGCCCCGGTTTCTTCCCCTGGATGTTGAAAGGGTCATCCTTTCGCCACCAGCAGAATCCGAAGAAGGTCATCAGGAGCCGACAATGGCACACCTAGACCTGGCCCAGTGGTCTGCACCGCCATCCTTTCCCGAATTTTTTAATGAAGTTTTGCTCAGGAAATTCCAAATGCTATTGGAAACGATTCCCGGCGACACTTGGGTTCATTATAAAAATTTGCAGGGCGCCTCTTGCCGGAATATCTTTTCAGATATTGTGCTCCATGTATGTAATCACGGCACCCACCATCGTGCTCAGATGGCCTTTTTAATGCGCCAGGCGGGGTTTCAGCCACCGGCTTCCGATTACATTCTTTTTGCCCGATCGGGGGGATGGATGTGATGTTTTCGTGAAATTTCCGCGGGTCTAAACCCACCCTGCCTTAATTTTGTAAATACTTATATGGGCGTTTCTCCGGACAACCTTAGGAGCCTTTGTGTTCACATTCTAATTTTTGCTTTTTGCAGTGGTTTCTTCTTTCATAGGACATCGGCCCAATCCTATGGAAATGAATGGATTGTTCCGGATCAAGTGTATTTTAAGTGCCCGGTTTTCACGCAGGGGATTCATAAAATTTCCTACAGCACACTGCAAGGCGCCGGTTTTCCTTTGAATACGGATCCCAGGCAGGTTCAGATGGTGGCCCGTGGTCAGGAAATTCCTGTTTTCATAGCCGGTGAAGCAGATGGTGTGTGGGATCCCGGCGACCATATTCTTTTTTTTGGTGAGCCCAACGACGGTCGGCTTGATACCCTTTTATTCATGGATCCTAAGGATCATGCCACCCCGGCGCTCAGCTTGTTTTGTGACACCATCTATTATTTTCTGACGGTATCCGGCAACTTGAGCAACCTGAGATTTATCCCGGAGACGGACAACAATTTTCAGGCCTACGATGTGGCACCCTTCTACTGGGCTTTGGTTCGGCAGACTTTCAGTTCTGAATACAATCCCGGCCAGGTGCTGACGCACAATATCTTAAATCCCGCCTATACGGCGGGCGAGGGTTGGGCGGCTATTTTTAACGGAGCACAATTTTACACGCAGGGTTGGTCGGGCGTGTGGGCTGGCTACCAGAGCACGCTGTTTACGGCCGGTCCCAATGCCGAGTTCCGTATTCACATTGCCGGTGCCAACGATCCCCCAGATGCCGCGCCTTTGGACCACCGGTATTTTGTCACTTTTGGCAGTGGCCAAAAAGATACCTCTATTTCTGCTTACGGCTTGGCCAAGATGGTGGTGACTTCTACGGGGGCCGGCTTGGCTTCCGCCGCCTTTGCCTATCGGGTGCACTTTTCTCCTTTCTATTCCATGAACACGCGCAACGCCTTGCTTCACGCGGAGGCGCGCATGCCCCAGGTGTACAACCTTTCCGGTCGCCAAGATCAATATATGGAAATTCCGGACAATCCGGCCCAGTCCAAATACCATCTGAGTATTTCAAACTTTAATACCAATGGTTCGGTCCCCTGGCTTTTTGACCTGACGGGCCGTCGGATGGTGACGGTATATTCATCGGGCAGCGGGTTCAGTGTTCTATTGCCCAACGGTCCTGCTGGTCTCAACCGATGCTTCCTCACTTCAGAGAGCCGTTTTATAGAAGTCACCACGTTGCGGCCTGTTCAGGTGAAGGGCTTTGCCACGGGCCGTTTCAGAAATTTCGCAGCCGAGTACCGCAATTTCAATTACTTGACCATCACGTCCAAAGCCTTATGGAACGAAGCCGAACAATACACCGACTACCGCCGACTGACGGGCTGGAAGGCCATCACTCTGGACTTTGAAGAGCTCACCGATCAGTTTGCATGGGGCATTCCGGGGCACCCCCAGGCCGTGCGCAACTTTCTGCGTTTTGCTTTGGATTCCTGGACCACAAAACCTGAACTGGTGTTTCTGATCGGCAAAGGCTATTCTCCCCCAACGGTGCGCTGGAGTCCGGCCTACTGGGCCATGAATTATGTGCCGACGCTGGGAAATCCGGCCACGGATAATTTATATGGTTTCAACCTCTACGGCACCAAAAAATTTCATGTGGGCATCGGGCGCTTGACGGCGCGAAATCCCGGCGAAGTATTAAACTACCTCAAAAAGGTTATGAACAATGAAGCCCAAAAATTTGAGCCCTGGATGAAGAGGGCTCTGCATTTTGCAGGGGGCTTCAGCCAGCAGGAACAGCAGGCTTTGTTGAATTATTTGAACGGCTACAAAGCCATTTATGAAGACACCCTGATGGGCGGAAGAGTGTACACCTTTTCCAAATCCAGCAACGCGCCTGTAAGCATCACCCTGGCCGACAGCATCAAAGGCCTTATCAACGGTGGGGTGGCGCTCATGACCTTTTTTGGTCACGCCTCCGGCAGCGGTTTTGACACCAACATTGACGACCCTGCGGTGTATGAGAATCAGGGAAAATGTCCAGTGGTGCTGGCCAACAGCTGTTTTTCAGGGGATCTTTTTCAGGACTATTACACCGTGAGCGAGCGGTTTGTGCACGAGCCCTACAAAGGCGCTGTTGCCTTCATCGCTTCCAGCACAGTGAATTTGACGGCTTTCATCGCTCAATATGGTTACGAATTCTACAAAAACATCTGCTGGCGCCGTTATCTAAAGCCTTTAGGGACAGCGGTTTCATTTGCCGGTGAAGCCTTGTATCATCAATCCCCCAATCCTTTTGGCAGGGCTTTGGCCCTGGAGATGGGCTTACACGGCGACCCCGCGCTCACCACCTATGGACTGCCAAAACCCGACCTGGTCATCACCCCGCCTTACATCCGCGCCATACCCCAGGTGGTGACCACCGATCAGGATAGTTTTTTACTTCAGGTGGCCGTGTTCAATGCCGGCCGGGCCATGACCGACAGCCTGGATGTGGAAGTGCGCCGAAAATATGCCAAACCGGGAAAACCGGATGACATTATTCTCAAAAGAATTCCACCGGTGCTCTTCTCCGATACCTTCTTTGTGAAGCTGCCTACAGATCCTATTCACGGCCCTGGTATTAACTACATCACCGCCACGGCGGACCCGGCCGATGCTGTGGACGAAATGGCCAACAACAACAACAGCGCCACCATTCCGCTTTTTATCGGGGCTTCAGAAATTTTTCCGGTGTATCCGCCGCGGTTTGCCGTTATTCCCAATAATACCACGTGGCTCAAGGCTTCCACGGGCGATCCTTTTGCGCCTGTAAAAAAATATAAATTTCAGTTGGACACCACCGACCTTTTTAACACGCCCTTTCTACGGGATACAGTGATCCAGCAATCCGGAGGTGTGGTGAAATGGAAGCCGCCCGTTCTGTTCCAGGACAGTACTGTGTACTTCTGGCGGGTGGGCGTGGATTCTGCCAACACAGGGGTTTTTCATAAGTGGCGCGAAAGCTCCTTTGAATACATTCAGGGAAAGTATGGCTGGGGACAATCCCATTTTTATCAGTTTAAAGACAATGACTATCTCTACACGGTGTACAACCGGCCTTTTCGGCGCTTTGATTTTTCTCCGAATCTGAAACAACTGAAAGTGGTAACCATTGGCCAGCCCGGCGGGTTGGCGGCGCTCAATTACTGCAAATACGACCTGGATGGCGTGTTGCAGGAATATGGCACGGGATGCGGCTTTGTACCTCTGCTGGCTGTGGCCGTCATCGACCCCACCACGCTGGAGCCCTGGGGAAGCCGTTGTAACGGATTGAACCCCAACAATGGATTTGGAAATCTCAACGACAACTGTGCCTGTCGCAACCGGGTGGAAAAACTTTTTTATTTCAGGCCTGACGTCACACCTTCAAGGGAAGCCCTCAAAGACATGCTGAACAACAGTGTACCCCTGGGCTATTATGTGCTGGTATTTACCTTGAACTCCACCAATTTTCAATATTTCAGCGGAGCCCAACTGCAGGCCTTTTTAAATCTGGGGGCAGATACCATTGTGCACCTGGCGGCCAATGCCACCAATGTACCCTATATCTTTTTTGCTCGTAAGGGTTTTCCCGCCACCGCGCAGGAAGTGGTGGGCAGCGGACCTAATGACATGATCACCCTGACCACGGTGCTTCAAAACGACTGGAAATTCGGAAGAATCCAATCGCCCCTTATTGGAGCGTCCACGTCCTGGAAGTCCTTCCATTGGCGCACCCGCAGCGTGGAGCAGCCCACACAGGACAGCATCAGTATGACCGTTTTTGGCATTTCGGGGGCGGGTAATTCCACGCCTCTGCTCACGATTGTCAATCCGGCCCAGGTGGACATCCCGGATTTATTTAACTACGCCAATGCGGCTCAATATCCTTATTTGAGGCTGAGTTTCTTCACGCGCGACGACAGCCTCTACACGCCTTCGCAATTGCGGAGCTGGCGCATCCTTTTTGACGGGGTGCCGGAGTGCGCCCTCAATCCGGCCCTGGGTTACACCTTCCAGGACGATACTCTGCCCCAGGGCACTACACTCCGGTTGGCCGTGCCGGTTGAAAACATCGGCGACTATCCGATGGACAGTCTGGCCATGAAATATTTTATTGTGGATCCATCCAACGTATCGCATACCTACCTCAAAACCTTGGGACCTCTACCTGTGGGAGCTGTGCTCACGGACACTTTTAAGGTGAGCAACATGAGCTATCCGGATTTAAATGTGCTTTGGATGGAAGCCAATCCCTTTGATCATCCAAAACGGCAGCCTGAGCAGTATCATTTCAACAACATCGCCAGCCGGACTTTTCTCACCCTGAAAGATAAAATAAATCCCTTGCTGGATGTCACTTTTGACGGGGTGCGCATCATGAACGGCGACATCGTGTCGGGAAGGCCCGAAATTCATATCTATCTTAAGGATGAAAATAAGCTGCTGTGGCTCAACGATACTTCTCTTTTTGAAATCTTTCTCAAAAAACCTACCGATAATGCACCTAAAAAACTGAGTTTCTCCCAGCCCGACCTCACTTTTTATCCCGCCACCTCTGCCCAAAACCAGGCCCGTGTGGAGTACCGGCCTGACTTCACCGACCTGGATGGTGTATATCGGTTGAGCGTAAGGGCCCGGGACAGAAGTCAGAATGCCAGCGGGATGGGCAACGGGGATTTCGATTACAACGTGGAATTCCGCGTCGTCAACAAATCCACCATTACAGAGGTTTTGAATTACCCCAACCCTTTTTCCACAAGCACGCGTTTTGTTTTTACATTAACGGGAAATCGAATTCCCACTTTCATGAAAATTCAAATCCTTACGACCGACGGCCGCATCGTGCGCGAAATTTTTCAGGATGAGTTGGGGCCCATCCGCATCGGGCGTAACATCACGGAGTTTGCCTGGGATGGCACCGATCAATTTGGTGACAAATTGGCCTCTGGAGTCTATCTGTACCGGGTGATAACGGAGATGGAGGGAGAACAAATAGAAAAATCTTCCACGGCGGCCGACCGCTTTTTCCGAAAAGGATGGGGCAAAATGTATCTGATGCGTTAATCCTGGGCGGCTGGCTGCCCTAAGGACTGAAATTGGCGGCGAAACAGGAGGCCCAAAACCACCCCGCATGTGATGGCGGCATCCGCCAGATTGAATACGGGTCGGAAAAACACAAAATGACCGTCAGGTCCGAATAAAAAATCGGGAAACCAGGAGGGCGCCTGCTCTCGGGAGAAATTTACCAGTTCCACATACAACATGTCCACCACACGGCCATGTAAGAAGCCATCGTAGCCACCTTCGGGCGGAAACATTCGGGCCACGGTTTCAAAATCAGAAGCTGAAAACAACAAGCCGTAAAAAGTGCTGTCGATCATGTTTCCTAAAGCGCCCGCCATAATGAGGCTCAGAGGAATAATGACACCCGGACCAGAGTTTTCACGGATATAGCGCGACAGCAGGTATCCTAAAAAAACGATGAGGCCCAGACGAAAGAGGCTCAGAAGGATTTTGCCCAAGGCGCCGCCAAATTCCATGCCGAAAGCCATGCCATAGTTTTCCACAAAATGAAGCTGAAGGTAAGAACCCAGAACCGGCCGGGTTTCTCCGAGCGTGAAAGATGTTTTCACCCAAATTTTCAGAGCCTGGTCTAGTAAAATAATGGAAGCCGTAATGGCTCCTGCCAGGCCCGCTTTTCTTCGGATGGATAAGGAATCAGCGCCTGGATTCAGAGGCGGACTGTTTTTAACGGTTTTGTTTCAGCTTGGCTTCCATGCTCAGGGTGGCATGTGGCACTGCCAGCAGCCGTTCCTTAGGGATCAGTTTGCCTGTTTCGCGGCAAATGCCGTAGGTTTTGTTTTGGATGCGCACCAATGCGGCTTCCAGATTCTGAATGAATTTTTTTTGACGCATGGCCAACTGTCCGATCTCCTCACGGGTCATGATTTCGGAACCGTCTTCCAAAAGTTTGAATGTGGGGGATGTATCGTCGGTGGAATTGCTGTCTTTGTAATTGAAGGCACTTTGCAGGAGATCCAGTTCCTGACGCGCCTTTTGCAATTTTTTTTCAATCAGCTGGCGAAATTCTTCCAGTTCCTGATCGCTGTAACGGGTTTTTTCAGTGCTCATAATGTGCTTTTTTAAGATTCAGACTAAACGATTCATTTTCTCCAATATCAAATTTATAGTCAAGATGTTCCTTGTCGCTCCATACCATTTTTTCGCCTAAAACCTCGGCGCAAATATAGTGGGAATACTCCTGAAGCGCGTCCCGGGTGAGGCCTTCTCCATACACTTCCAGAACGATCCGGTCGCTGACGTGCAGATTTAATTCTTTGCGCAGGTTCTGAATGCGGTTGACAATGTCGCGGGCCAGGCCTTCTTTTATGAGTTCTGGAGTAAGTTGTACATCCAGGGCTACGGTGACGGTGCCACTGCTGGCAGAATGAAAGCCTTCCACATCGGTGGCTATTATTTCAATATCCTCTTTGCTGAGGGTAAGCCTTTCTCCGTGGACGCTCAAGGTCACATGACCTTCTTTTTCCAGGCGGTGGAGTTCTTCCGTACCAAGACTTTTAATGGCCTCCGCCACAGCTTGCATCCGCGGTCCGAACCGGGGTCCTAAATTCTTAAAGTTGGGTCGGGCGCTTTTTTTAATCCATGCGCTGTCATCCCGGGCGGCTACCACTTCTTTAACGTTGATTTCAGTTTTTAAAAGAGGAGCTATTTTTTCCACTCGAGCCGCTTCCCTTTCATCACGAACAGGGATTATTAAGCGGGATAAGGGCTGGCGCACCCGGATTTTCAACTTTTTGCGGATGGCCAATGCCAGGGATGCAGATTCCCGGGCCAGTTGCATTTCGGCTTCCAGTTCCTCGTCTTTCTGAAGTGGCACTTCCTCCGGAAAGGAGGCCGCGTGGACACTCTGCCGGTCTTCCGGCTTTAGGCCCCGAAGCATTTGAAACAATTTTTCCGAATAAAACGGGGCCACAGGGGCCATCATGCGGCTCAGGGCATCCAGGCAGGTAAAAAGTGTATCATACGCCTCCACTTTGTCGGTTTCTTCTTCCGATTTCCAGAAACGGCGTCGGTTGAGACGAATATACCAATTGCTAAGGTCTTCGTTGATAAAATTCTCGATAGCGCGACAGGCCGGCAGGGGCTCATAATTTTCCAAGGCCTGGTCCACGGTGCGCAAAGTGTGATTCAGACGCTGCAAAATCCATAAATCAAAACGGTGGCTGCCTGTATAAGGGCGGTGGGTACTATAAGCTTGCGGACTATAACGGTCCACGTTGGCATAGGTGGCCAAAAAAAGGTAGGCATTGTGCACTGTGCCCATCACGCCGCGCAGCACTTCTCCAGGGCCTTCTGGATCAAACTTTAGATTTTCCCATGGATGGGCGTTAGACATCATGTACCACCGTATGGCGTCGAAACCTGTCTTCTGGGCCAGCGCCAGGGGCTCAATAGCATTGCCCAGACGTTTGGACATTTTGTTGCCGTTTTTGTCCAAAACCAGACCGTTGGCCACCACGTTTCGGAAAGCAGGCTGGTCAAAGAGAAGGGTCGCCAGCACATGCAAGGTAAAAAACCACCCGCGCGTTTGATCCACCCCTTCTGCGATGAAATCAGCCGGGAAATGCACCCTAAACTCAGCTTCATTCTCGAAAGGCCAATGCCATTGGGCATAAGGCATGGCGCCGCTGTCGAACCATACATCAATGAGATCGGATTCCCGTCGCATCGGCCGGCCCGATGGCGCTACCAGAACCCATTGATCGGCAAAAGGCTTGTGCAAGTCAATGCGGGCATAATAAGCCTCTTGAGATTCACCTGGGAGCCGTTTCAAGGGATTTTTTTCCATGAAACCAGCCTGGACGGCTTCGTCTAATTTTTCTTCCAGCTCGCTCAGCGACCCTATACAAATTTCTTCTGTTCCGTCTTCCGTGCGCCAGACCGGCAGAGGTATACCCCAAAATCGGCTGCGGGAAAGATTCCAGTCCACCAGATTTTCCAGCCAGTTGCCAAAGCGACCGGTGCCCGTGGAGGCAGGTTTCCAGCGGATTTGGGCGTTGTTCTTTATGAGGGCTTCCCGCGCTGCGGTGGTGCGTATAAACCAGGAATCCAAAGGATAATAGATGATGGGCTTATCTGTGCGCCAGCAATGGGGATAATTGTGTTCATACCAACCGGCCTGGAGTGCTTTACCTTCTTTTTTTAGCCGGATAACAATCCGTTCGTCCACGGTCAGGTATTTGTCGCGTCCTTGGCGCCGTGCCATTTCTTCCCGCTCTTCAGGGCTGTAATACTCCGCCTTGACGAATTCACCGGCGAAATCCGTCACTTCTTTTGTAAAGCGGCCCTGGCGGTCCACCAAAGTGAGCGCGCCCAGATTTTTTTGGCGGGCCGTGCGAAAATCGTCGGCGCCAAAAGATGGCGCCAAATGGACAATGCCTGTGCCCTCTTCTGTCGAAACAAAATCGGCCGTTACGATCCGGAAATTGTCGCCGGTATCAGGTGTTGCATAAGGAAGCAAGGGGTGGTAATACAGCCCTTCCAGAAGGCTTCCTTGGAAGGAGGCCAAAAGGCACCAGGATTTTTGGAATTCGCGGGAAGATAGGTGAATTTGATTCAAGAAGGTGCTTGCATCCACTTGATCTTCGGGCTTCAGGTAGCGGGGCAAGGCATCGGTGGCAATAATTATAGCTTGAACATCAGTTGTATATGGGTTCCTTATGCCCACCAGCTGATATTCTATTTCGGCATGAACTCCAAGCCCTGTGTTGGAAGGCAGAGTCCATGGCGTGGTGGTCCATGCTGCAGCGCCAATAGGGAGATCCAAAACCAGGCCGGCAGTTTCAAGAAGCCTTTTGCGGCTGGCCTCGTCCAGAAAAAATAAGGCGGTCACGGCCAGATCTTTCACCGGGCGGTAGCATCCGGGCTGGTTGAGCTCGTGGGTGCTCAAACCTGTTCCGGCGGCCGGAGAAAACGGTTGAATGGTGTAGCCTTTGTACAAAAAACCTTGAGAATGCAGGCGTTTGAGGATGTACCAAACCGTTTCAATATAAGTCGTTTCAAAAGTGATGTAGGGCTTCTTCAGATCCAACCAAAACCCCATGCGTTCCGTAAGGCTATTCCACTCTTCTGTGTAGCGCATCACGGCTGTGCGGCATAATCGGTTGTATTCCTCTACGGATATTTTTTCTCCGATGTCGTCTTTGCGGATTCCAAGCGACTTTTCGACTTCCAGCTCCACGGGAAGTCCATGGGTGTCCCAGCCGGCGCGGCGCTCCACCAAAAAACCCTTCATGGTCTTGTATCGGCAGAAAAGGTCTTTAACGGTGCGGGCCATCACATGGTGTATGCCCGGTTTTCCATTGGCGCTGGGAGGGCCTTCATAGAACACAAAGCGCGGCGCTCCATGGCGGTGTTCCAAAGTTTTTTTGAAAATTTCCGATTCTTTCCACCAAGTCAGGATTTCCTCTTCCAGTTTTGACCAGTCCTGTATTTTAATTTCTTCAAAAAGGCGCATACCCAAAAAATGAAAGGCGCTTGCGCGCCTTGGTTTGGGGTGAGTGACCGGATTTGAACCGGCGGCCTTCAGAGCCACAATCTGACGCTCTAACCAGCTGAGCTACACCCACCGTTGGGGCGGCAAAATTATAAACTTTTACAATAAGCTCAGAGATTAACCCTGGATTCTTTGCAAAAAACCATCCTGGATTTCTTTGAGCGCGAGAAAATTTTTTTTAATGATTTCCAAATTCTGTGGGTCTTCAAAAAATTCTGCGCATCGTTCAGGATCCTCTAAATCTTCAATCCGGAAGCGAAGACTTTGCTCAAAATCTCCCAGCTGGATTTTCAAAATGTAATGATCATTGAATTGAAATACAGTAATATGGAAATGCGGGTGGGGGATACGTGATACAATTCGCATGGTGAGAGGGCGCGGTTAGTTTCTGAAAGTCTTTGTTCTTAAAAACTTTCTCATAATGTTCTTCTTCTTTTTCCGCATCTTTTTCTCATCTTCTACATAATAACCGCCGCCCGATTCATTCTCTTTGTAGTACCCGCTCCCTGAGCCATAGCCATACCCATAACCGTATCCATAGCCATAGCCATACCCATAACCGTACCCATATCCATAACCGTACCCATAACCATAGCCGTAAGTGTCCTTCCTGGCGTTATAATCATTAAGAAGAATGTACAATTTTTCAATACCCGCATTCCGCATCATTTCGTCCAGATGGGAAATCATAGCTAATGGCGTGTAATCCTGACGTGTAACATACAGGTTGATGTCCGTCTTTTTCATGATGGTGAACGCATCCGAAACAAGACCTAAAGGCGCGCAGTCCACAATCACGTAATCATATCTTTCCCGGGCTGTTTTTAAGAAATTTTCAAAAGCAGGGGTCTCTAATAGTTCGGCCGGGTTGGGAGGAATAGGACCCGAGACCACCACATCAAAATTTTCGTAACCGGACGGAAACACCACTTCATCAAAAGTCTTTTGGCCGCTGAGATAACTGCTGAGTCCCACGCTGTTGTCCAGGTTAAAATCCGCGTAGATCCGCGGTTTTCTTAAATCGGCGCCCACCAACAGCACTTTAAGCCCGGAGAGTGAAAAAACGCCGGCAAGATTGATGCTGATGTACGTTTTTCCCTCCCCTGAGATGGAGGATGTCGTGGCAATGATAGCTTTTTCTTTGCCTGAAGTGAGAAATTTAAGATTCGCGCGCACAGCCCGGAAGCTTTCCGAAACCATCGATTTGGGATGGTGGAGCACCGGCAGATTGGTATCGTAATGGTTGTGGGGAAGCAAATTAATGATAGGAAATTTTGTGCGTTGCGTGATATCCTGTCTTGAGTTGACCCGGGTGCGGATGGAGGATTTTATGAATAAAAAGAGGGAGGGAATTGTAATGCCAAGCAAAGAGCTAAATAAATAAATAAAAGTAGCTTTGGGTTTTACAGGGGAAGTGCTCTTGAGCCGGGCTGTTTCAATAATTTTTTTATTGATAACATTCGAGGCCAGAATGAGCTGGGCTTCCGCCTTTTTTTGTAAAAGGTAATTAAAGACGTTTTCATTCACGGAATACTTGCGTTGAATGTTAATCAACTCTCTCTGATTGTAGGGCAGAGCCGCTACTTTACTTTCCAGGTCTGCAAGTTTTGACCTCAAAATCCGGAGATTTTCGTTTTCATTTTTCAGTTTAAATGAAATATTTTGAACGATTTCATCTCTCAGGCTGGTGAAACGAAGACGATACCTTTCAATCAAATTATTGTCTTTTGTAAATTCGATTTTAGATTTAAGTTCGTTTTGGGCTACTACAAATTCGCTAAGCAGTTTGTTGAGATAAGGATCATTATTAAAGCTCAGGGAAGGGGTCACATAGCCGCTGGTATTTTTTTCGTCGGATAAATAATTTTTTAGGTCTTCCAGTTCCTTAATGGCCATTTGGGTCTGCATGATCCGGGCATCCTGCTCCTTAATGGTATTGAGAAGCTGGCCGGCCTGGAAATTCAGATCAAATATTTTTTTCTGACTCTTAAAATTTTCTAATTTATTTTCAAAAGCATACAAAGAATCGCTCACAAAGCTGAGCTGATTATCAATAAATTTTATGGTGTTTAAAACCGACTGATTTTTTTCTTTTAGGGATTCCCGCAGATAAGCCGTGGTGAGGGAATCCAGAAAAGCCAAATCTTTTTTTACGCTGGGTGTTCTTAGCTTGATTTGAATGATGGAGGATTCTTTGAGGGTGGGTGAGGCGTTGATTTTTGACAAGTAAGCCGTGGTGGCGGCTTCAGGATCTTGAAGAACAAAAGAAAAAGAGCGGCCTCTTATGATTTCATTGCCGTTGTTTTTTGAAGGCCGCAGCATCAGCCTGAATTTAAAATGGGGTGTTTCCACCAAATCTCCGAACAAAAACTTACCTTTATAAGCCAGCGAAAAAGGCTTTTCATCTAGAGGCATTCCGGAACTGAAATCAAACAAACGTCCTTTTTTTGAATCCGTACTGAGCTCGTAATAATTGCTGTCGATGACTTCAATTTTAAATTCGGCACCCGCAACCTGCGGATGGTTAAGGTCCAGCACCAACTCAAAAGGCACTTCCTCGCGGGCAATTTCGCTTTTCTTGATGCGGCCATACGATTGAAACTTTATATAAAACTGATTTTCCAAAATCACCTTTCTTACAAAATTGTAACTGGTGATGCGGGCGATTTCATTGTTCAGGCTTTTGTTGGTCCCGCTGATCTGAAAAGTTTCAAAAACGGCGCTTTCCAGAATATCGGACCCCTTGCTTTTGTCTTCAATTAATATTTGGCTCGAAATATCATAATAATAAATAGAATACCTTAAATATAAATGAGCTAAAATGAGGGCCAAGAGGATACAAATGGCGTAAAGAAATTTATTTTTTACTACGATTCCTAGGGTTCTAAGGAGAAACGCAAGCCCTTGGTTATCCTTTAAATTCTCAGTTTTGTTTTCTGACATGATAATTTCTTAAATCTTAATTCAATTTACCGATTCCTGTAAATAATTAAAGCTGTAATATTAACTACTGTAGCTAACACCGATATGACGGATAAAATGGGAGTGATTTGCCGAAATGTGGTGTTGATAGGCTTAGATTTAAGTTGTTCCACATAGATGACGTCATGCGGCCACACCACTGTATGGTCTGCCGAGAGAACGTCTTCGCGTGTGAGGTCAATTTTTATAACCCGGTTTTCGTGGCCTATGCGCCGTATGATTTTAATGCGCTGGGCGTTGGCATACTCTGAGGTGCCCCCTGCCTGGGCCAGGGCATCCAGCAAGGATACTTTTTCATTGAAAATAAAGTGCAGCCCCGGATTGTTCACCTCTCCCAAAACGGAAACTTTAAAACTTACAAATTTTACGTTGACCTCAGCATAAGGAAATTTTTCCTTAACTTTTTGTTTTATAATATTCTGGGCTTCTTCGACCGAAAAGCCTCCCACTTTTATTTTTCCAATGTTAAAGACGTCGATGGTGCTGTCCTGATTCACTCTGTAACCCCGCGCATAGAAACCACTGGGTGTGTTGAAATAATTGTTATTTGCTCTTTCCACATCCAACAGCTGTTTTATGTTTTCGTCTTTTTCATTGAACGTGAGGTCCAGAATGTCCTGAGGTTGAATTTTATATTCTTTCAGAAAATACGAATAAGAAGCCTCTTTTTTTAGTAATTGATCATCTGGCTCTCTCAAGAGAACGGTGCGCTTGAATGGAACACAAGCCCAAAAAGTACAAAGGATGGTCAGCGGGAGAAAAACATTCAGAAATGTCCTGATGTGCTCTTTAAAATTAATCATTTTGTAATAGACAAAGAGGATTTGAATAGTTGCCCAAGTTCAAAAAAAATACGGCTTACAGGCAGCCCCATCACGTTGTAAAAGCAGCCCTGAATGGCTTGGATACCCAAAATTCCGAAAGCGTCTTGTGCACCGTAGGAACCGGCTTTGTCAAGCCCTTGTCCGGATTGGGCATAGGCTCGGAGAAAAGCTTCGGGCAGCTGGCGGAATGTGACTTCTGTCGTTTCCACAAAGGCCATTTCCCCGGCATCTGTGAGCACGCAGACTCCCGTCATGACTTGATGGGTGCGGCCGTTGAGACGCTGCAACATATGAAAAGCATCTTCCGCGTCGTGGGGTTTGTTGAGCACTTCATTGTCCAGCACCACGGTGGTATCTGCGGTCACCAATACAGAGCCGGAGGGTCTTTTTGAGCGAAACCACTCGGCCTTTTTGCGCGCAGCCATTAGGCCCCAGGAGGCCGCCGGGGTGTCTTCCGGCAGGTTTTCGTCCGGTGCCCCCTGCCAAACTTCGGGCCGCACGCCGGCCATTTCCAGCAGAAGCCTCCGACGGGGGGACGCCGAGGCCAAAATCCAACGCAGGGCCATTAGTTCCAGCATACAAGGCTCAGTATTCCGGTGGCCATAGAACTTTTCAGCCAGCGCGAAAGCTTTACTGGACCACCGGTTTCGGAAAGTTGATTAAGTTTTATCAGTGTGCGGCCAAAGAAATACCCTGACGTCCCTAAAGCCAACCATCCGACCGGATTTAGGGAATGGTTTTCGCGGGCTATAAGAACCAACACCAAAGCCAGTAAAATGCTGAGGAGAATGCTCAATAGAAACTGAGTTAAGCGCAGCCCGGCAAGGCTCAGGAGGGTATGCTTTTGACGGAACACATCGCCGGGGTGGTCCTGGATACTTTTGATGAGTTCTCGGGAAAGATGGCTAAATAATATGAACAGAAAATACACCGCTAAAACCTCTGTGGGCCGCACCTTATCCCCGATGCCCTCTCCTTGAAGCCATAGCATGCTGAAAGGTACCACTGAGGCAGCCATCAAAGCCACACAAAAATTACCCACCAGAGGAATTTTTTTCAGCCAAAAATTGTATAAAAAAAGAAGAAAGAAGATGCCGCTGCCCAGCAGAACCAAGGCCGTGTTATGAATTTGTTTCGACGACAACATGAGAATTGCAACGCAAGCCATGAGAACTACTAAATAAGCCCAGGCCTGGGAACGCCGTTCCGGGTAGCGCGCCAGGAATCGATGGGGGTGGTTTTTTTGATCCGGCACGACATCCAGAAGGTCATTTAATATGTTTCCTGCTCCCAGGGTGGCAGCCACAACGAGTGCGGCCGTTAAGCTTTTAGTAAACTGGAATTCCAAGGGATTTAAAAAATACTGCAGGGCCATCACAGCGGCGCCGCTCAGGAGCATATTCAGCGGGCGGGGAAGACTCAGAAAATGCAGAAAAACCCGCATGGGCCGACAAAAGTAGCTAAATTTGCTCGTTGGCCCGAGTGACTCTTTCTGCCAGCTTTTGGTGCCTTGTGCATGCGATTTTTCCATCGCTGGCCGTCTCACAGTCTCTGGCGTCGTGTCCAATCCTGACACTACCCGTTCCCTCCCTTCCGGATGACACATTGAGAGGTTGGGAAAAGTGGGAACAATTCGGTGTGGAACTTCCCGTAAGGCAAGTGCTTCAGGGAGGCAAAGCCCCATGTTTTGGCTTCGCAGCCCCTGGGGCGGTGAGTCTGAGTCTTAACTTTGGTCCGGGCTCCTGGACTCGCAACGGGCGGGTGGTGGTGCGCAACAGCCGGTGGGAGGTCCACCAGGTTCTGCCTGCGGCCTTGTGGCATCGAAGGGACATTTGGCCGGCCACCCTGCCGTGCTATGGGGATACCTTGTATGTGGCTTTAGAAGGCAGCGACAGCGCCTGGGTGGAGGTAAATTCCGTGGTCTTCGGTTACAGAGATTGGCAGAGCACGCCTCGAGGTTTTGGAGACAGCGGCCCATGCAATCAGGATGTAAATTGTGGTTTTCCGGCTTGGACCAACGAAAAACGCAGTGTGGTGCTGATGCTCACAGCGGGCAACACACGCAAATGTAGCGGCGCCCTGATCAATAACACGGCCCAGGATGGCCGGCCTTTGCTCCTCACGGCCCGCCATTGCAATGTTCAAAGCAACAATATTTATTTATTTAACTATGAGAGCCCAGGATGTGAAGATGTGGATGGTCCTCTGCATCAATTTATTCAGGGGGGAACCATATTGGCGCAGTGGGCGCCCTCAGATTTTACATTGGTAGAACTCTCGGAGCCCCCGCCGGCCGATTTTTATCCCTTTTATGCCGGCTGGAACCGCACTCTTGTGCTTCCGGACTCCGGTGTGACGGGCATTCATCATCCGCGGGGAGATGTTAAAAAAATCAGTCAGGACTTACAAAGTCCTTTGCCGGCCCCTTATTTGGGCGTTTCCGACACCACGCGCAACCATTGGCATGTAGCGGCTTGGGATTCGGGCACCACCGAACCGGTGTCTTCCGGATCGCCTCTGTTCGATGCCCAACATCACATCATTGGTCAATTGCATGGTGGCCAGGCCTCTTGTAATTTCAATTTTAATGATTTCTATGGAATGCTGTATCACTCCTGGACAGGCGGGGGCACCCCAGCCACCTCACTGCAACCCTGGCTGGATCCTTTGGGCACTGCCCCCGGCCAATGGAATGGCCTGGACCCCTACCAGCCTGTCTGGAACAAAGACATCGGCTTCCTGAGTCCCAGTGTCGATTTGGAGGTGTGTGAAAATGACCCTGCGGTGATGATTCAGCTGCGCAATTTTGGATTCGATACAGTGCCCGGTCTGCGTCTTTGGCGGGTGCACCCCAGCGGTTTGGAATTGCTTTTGGATACCATCCTTCAGCTGCCTTACAGTCAGATTTTTGCAACTGCGGTGCCCGTGGGGCCTTTGGAGCCTGGAGAATTGAGGAAGGAAATCTGGATAGCCCAAATGGTTCCTCAGGGAGATGAAAATCCCCTGAACGATTCACTGCAATTGAGCATTCGGCGGTTGAACGGCGAAAAAATCAAAATAAATATTTTTTCGGATGCCTATCCTTCGGAAACCGGCGCATTTGTTTTGAGCAGGCAGGGCGACACGCTTTGGAAAGCCCCGCCTTTGGCTTCTCAGACTCTGAATTCCTGGACACTGTGTCTTCCTTTTGATTGTTACGAGCTGCGCGTCACAGACAGCGGAGGAGATGGTTTGTGCTGTCAATATGGCGCTGGTTTTGTGGAAGTCGAGGACGCCCGGGGCCGGATTATGGGACGCCTGGACCAGTTTCAGAACGTAGGGGCCGTTCCATTCTGTATTCCTTTTGCGGAGGAATCCACGCGGCCTCTGACCCTCTTTCCGGTGCCTGCGCGGGATGTTGTTATGGTGCTGGTGCAGCCCGATGGGTCGGGAAATCCTTTTCGATGGCGCATCGTTTCTTCAGAAGGCCGGGTAGTGGCCGAAGGTGTGTGGGATAAATATTTCCATACATTTGACATTTCGGGTCTTGCCTCGGGGGTTTATTTGTTCACAATCTGGGATGAAGAAAAGCGTTTCTGCAAAAAATTTGTAAAGCTGTAAGCCGGTGTTTTTTCACTCTGTTGTCAAAAAATTTTTTACCATTAAAATATCTTCCATGGTGCCCGCTGGTTTTACATCGGGCATGCTTCCTGTGGGGTGGATTGTATTGTCGTCTTCCATTACAGTGCAAGCCCAGGAAACGACACCGCCCGAACGGCGGGTAGTGCAGTTTTCCGGCCTAGTACAAAATGAAAAAGGGGAAGCCCTGCCTTTCACAAATATTAGCATAAAAAATTCCTCCCGAGGCACCACCTCGGATGTCAATGGTTTTTTTACGCTCGTCTTACGGGAGAGGGATACCGTTATTTTTTCTTCCGTAGGTTACAAGATTTCTGCGGCGGTGATTCCTTCCGATATTCCCAACCAACGGTACTATCTGACCAAGACTCTCATACGCGACACGGTGTATTTGCGAAAAGCCACCGTTGGGCCTTTTTCCAAGGAGCAATTTGATGAAGCTTTTTTGAATTTGCGGTTGAAAGATGATGATTACGAACGCGCCCTCCGCAATCTTCAGCAGCAAGAGATGGAACGCGTGCGCCAGGGCACCCCGATAGACGCCGGCGTGGCTTACAAAAACTACATGGCAGAGCAATATCGCCAGTATTATTATGCCGGAGGCCTTCCCCCGCTGAATATTTTAAATCCTTTTGCCTGGTACCAATTTATTGATGCACTTAAAAAAGGAAAATTTAAGGATCCGTCCAAAACCTCCCGGAAAAAATAAGGCTATGGTCTGGCGGGCAGTGACGGCCTGTTTTCTGGGTTTTATTTTTTGGGGAAAAGCAGAAGCTCAGGTGAAAGCTGAGTTATACGGCCGGGTTACGGATGATAAAGGTGCGCCTGTGGAAGCGGTTTCTATCGGCGTACCGGGCGTAGCGGGTGTGGCTACGGATGCCAACGGGTCTTTTTCCCTCCTTCTCCCCCCCGGCACATACGAGCTGGTGGTTTCCCACCTGAATTACGAGCGTCTGACTTTGGCCGTTACGCTGCAGAATGGTCAACGTAAAAAAATGAATCTCCGGATTTTGCCACGATCTAATGAAATTACAATTATTGATATCGAATCGGAACGTTTTGAGGGGAGCACCATCCGGGCCTTGGATCCGGAAAATGCCCGCCTGGTAAGCACACCAGGGGATCCGCTCATCGGACTGCTGAAAAGCAGTGGAATGGGCGTGGCCTCCAACAACGAATTGAGCACCGGCTACTCTGTGCGTGGCGGCAATTTTGATGAAAATCTTATCTATATTAATGATATCGAAGTGTACCGGCCTTTTTTAGCCAGATCCGGTCAGCAGGAAGGCCTCAGTTTCATAAACAGCGATATGGTATCGGCCATCAGTTTTTCCACGGGTGGATTTCCGGCCCGCTACGGGGAGAAAATGAGCAGCGTGCTGGATATCGAATACCTGAAACCCACCCGTTTTCGGGCGTCGGTGTCGGGCGGCATCACGGGCGGCAGCCTTCTGCTCCAGGACGCCTGGTGGCACAAGCGCCTCCGCATGAATCTGGGAGCCCGATACCGCGCCAACAACTACATTTTGCGGGGTTTGGATACCCGGGGCGATTATCAGCCCCGCTTTGGGGATTTTCAAGGCCAACTGACCTTTGATATCACGGAAAACTTAGACATCACAGCTCTTGGAATATATAGCCTGAATCAATTCATTACTGTGCCGCGTACACGCGAAACCGCCTTCGGATTGATCAATCAGGCCTACCGCTTCACTGTATATTTTGAAGGGCGGGAAAAAACTCAATTTCGCACAGGCCTGGGCGCCCTCACTCTCAACTGGCGCCCCCGGCGCGAACACCAGATAAAATTCATAGGATCCTACACCGACACGCGCGAATCGGAAACCTTTGATGTGCTTGGCCAATACCGCCTCAGCGATTTGGAAATTAACCTGGGGAGCGAAGAATTTGGTCAGGAAACACAGGCCCGTGGTGTGGGAGGTTTTCTGAACCATGCCCGCAACTATCTCGATGCCCGCGTAATGACCGGCCAGGTGCGGGGCATGCACAGCCTTCCTGCCGGCACCTTACGCTGGGGAGCCGACTGGCGCACCGAACATATCCGTGATCGGATGCGGGAATGGAACATGCAGGATTCTTTGGGCTTTTTAATTCCCTATTTCGGCCCCCGCGATACCCAAAATTTGAGGGCGCCTTATGTCTTAAAGTCGGCTCAGGAATTGAACTCACACCGCTTTATGCTGTTCGTGGAACACACATTCAATTGGCGTACCCGCGACTCCCTGACCATCCTATTGAATGTGGGTGCGAGGGCCCAGTACTGGACCTACAATCAGGAATGGATGCCCGCGCCCCGGCTGTATTTTTCGCTCAGGCCCAAATGGCGGCGCCCCACAGTGTTCAGGCTGGCGGCGGGGGTGTATTATCAGGCGCCTTTTTATAGAGAATTTAGGGATCCCTGGGGCCGGCTCAATCCCCACATCCGGGCGCAGCGTTCGCTCCATTTCATTGCCGGCGTGGATTACATCTTCAGAATGTGGGACAGGCCTTTCAAATTTGTCACCGAGGTGTATTACAAAGCTATGGACCGCCTGATCCCTTACCAGCTGGACAATGTGCGCATCCGCTACTACGCCACCAACAACGCGCGCGGCTTCGCCACAGGCGTGGATATGAAACTCCATGGGCAATTTGTAAAAGGGGTGGAATCCTGGTTCACACTGTCCGTAATGTCCACAAAAGAGGATCTGAAGGATGACGTGTATTTTAAACGCCTCGACGCACAGGGCCAACCTGTGCCTCCGGCCAGCAATGTGCCTGTGGCCGACAGCGTGGCGGTGTATCCTGGCTACCTGCCCAGGCCCGTGGATCAGAGAGTAAGTTTAAGCATTTTTTTTCAGGACTACATCCGGAACAATCCTAACTACAAGGTGCATCTGAACCTTTTGTTTGGAACCGGCTGGCCTTTTGGTCCTCCTACGTTTCGCCGTTACCAGGACGTGTTTCGAATGCCGTTTTACAGGCGGGTGGATATTGGTTTTTCATTCCAGCTTCTGCAGGCCGGGCGCAATAAAGAAAAAGAAAAGCGCCTCACACGCATCATCAAAGCGGCCTGGCTTTCCCTTGAAGTTTTCAATCTTTTGGGTATTCGGAACACGGTATCCTACACTTGGATTCGGGACAACTATGGTCTGTACTATCCGGTGCCTAATTACCTGACACCCCGACTCTTCAATGCCAGGTTTGTTCTTGATTTTTGATTATGCGTCGATTTTGGCTTGGCTTTGTTTTTGCTTTTCGGGGTCTGCGCCATGCAGCTGTCACCCAAAGAAACATGCGTTTTCATTTCTTTTCCTTGGGCGTGGTGCTGTTAGCGGGGTGGTGGGTCCAATTGTCCAGACTGGAGTGGGCTTTGGTGTTGTCCGTTTCGGCCGGCGTTTTTTGTGCTGAAATGTTCAATACTGCCGTGGAATGGCTTTGCGACCATGTGAGCCCCGGGCATAACGAACAAGTAGGCCGTATTAAGGATGTTGCTGCCGCTGCCGTATTGGCTGCCGCCCTGGGGGCGCTGGCTACAGGCTTATTGGTTTTTGGACCGCATATCGGACGTTTAGGGAAAATGGTTTATCATGCCCTATTCGCATCTTAAATTTTTTTCAGATTTGAGATTCTTCAGGAACCAGAAGCCACGCATTTCCAACTCATTGCAGAACAAATTCTGCTTCAATCCTACCGGAAAAATGGGTCACCGGATACGCCAGATTTCCCGAACAAACGGCTGAAGACCGTCAAAAAACAACTCCACGGCAATCACCATAACGATTAACCCCATGATGCGCATCATCACTTTGTTGCCCGTGTCGCCAATCAGGGATTTTATGGTGCCGGCCAACAACAAAGTGATCAGGGTGTTCACGCAAATAAGGAAAATGACGCCCACCAAAATGAGTTTTTCCTGGGTATCGCGGGCTTTGTCCATCATAATAACGGAGTTGGTGATGGCGCCGGGTCCTGCGATCATGGGGATGCCCAGGGGCGTAATGGACACATCGCTGATGTATTCTTTCACCTCTTCGCTGCGCAAGCGAATGGAAGAAAATCGGGCCTGCAGCATATCAAAACCAATTATAAAAAACAGGATACCCCCCACCACCCGGAGACCGTTGGTGGAAATATGAAAAAAGCCAAAAATGAAATTCCCGAAAAACCCAAAAAACATCATAATCAAAAAGGCTGTGATGGTGGCTTTGAGCGCGGTCTTCCGGCGTTCGGGCCGCGTGAGGGGCGCCGTCATCGTCAGGAATACCGGAATCAGGCTCAGCGGATTAATAATGGTGAGGAAAGAAGTGAAAGTGTAAAAAAAGTAGTTGAGATAGCTTTGTGAAGCGGCCATGGAAGAGAAGCCTGCGCAAAATTACACCGTCCCCTCCGAAGGCGGCCTTTCCGGTGTTATCATCACGCACAATGCAGAAAGATATCTGGAAAAAGTGCTGATTGCCCTACGTCAAATATGCGACGAGGTGGTGGTGGTGGATTGTGGCAGCCAGGATGCCACGGAAAGGATAGCCCGGCGCATGGGAGCCAGGTTTTTTCTGAAAGCCTGGCAAGGCTACGGCGCCCAGAAAAACTGGGGCATTCAGCAGGCGAGGGGGGGCTACATTTTATCCATAGACGCAGACGAAGTGCCGGATGAAACCTTGTTACAAAGTATCCGGGCTGCCCGCCAAGCCGGATTGAAGGGGGTGTACAGGATTAACCGACTGCCTTTCTGGTGCGGGCGGCCTGTGCGGCACAGCGGCTGGTATCCAGACCGCAAGGTCCGGTTATTTCCTAAAGGCCAGGCCTGTTGGAGCCAGGACCCCGTGCACGAAAGACTCTTGTATCCTCCCCATGTTCCCGTGCAGGATCTGGAAGGGCATCTCTTCCATTTCACCTACCACAGTATTCAAGAGCATGAAGAGCGAACCCAGAACTATGCCCGGCTGGCTGCGGGAAAGCTTAGCACTCAGAACACATGGCGCCTTCGGTGGGGAATGTGGGTGAAACCACCCCTAAAATTCATCACCCACTGGCTTGTGCGGGGTGGCTTTCTGGACGGTACAGCGGGCTGGCATATCGCCCGTATTTCTGCTCTGGGGGTGTGGTGGCGTTACCAGGAAGCCTGGACCCTGAAAACTCAAAAAAGCGCTCTGTAAGCTACGTGAATTCGGGGTTCTCTCCACCGCAGCGGCGCCCCTTGAAGGACTCCATAGGCATAATACAATTCTAACTGACCGGCTTTGGTGTTCAAAGCTCCTCCGGCCCCAAAACCCAAAGGCCATGCGTAAACGCCGTTTTGATATTTCAAAAGGCCCCCGTTGGCGAAAAGGCAAATAAAAGACTGGCGTTCAAACCGGAGGCGCGGCTCCACGGTAAGCACCCCAAAGCGGGAGGCAAAGAGGCTCTCCTCATTAAAACCCCTGAGCTGCCTCAGCCCGCCCAGTCTGTATAATTGATTTTGAAAAACAGCCGGCCCTCCGACCAAGCCTCCGGCCAACGCGAGCCGAAGCACCCAGGGATGAACGACGCCGAGAAAGGATTCTGCGCGGAATGTGCTGTTCCAAAAGGGCGCTTTAAGCGGGGTACCACGGTATAATGTGTCCGGAAGTTCCGGCAGGCGTGGCATGTTTCTTAATCCGGCTGAGGCTTCTCCTTCCACAATAAAGCCAGAACCAGGATTGTACAAATTGTCGGTGTTGTGCCAATGCACCCCCAGGGAGGCCAGATTCATGGTGACATCGTGCGCCTGAGGCAGTGTTTTTAATCCCGAAAGCTGGCTGCGCTCAATGAGTTGGCTTATAAAACGCTGATAACTAAATCTTAAATAATTCTGGCCGGGAAAAAGATATCGAATCCCCAGGGCCAGTTGAATATTTTGGAAGGAGGAATCTTTTCTGTAGTAATCAAAGCGGCCATCCAATCCTAAGGGGGTGTTAAAAATATAAGGCCATGCCAGGCCGGCGCGGAGGCTTTGGGTCCTCACCTGCAGCCGTCGCCATTCCAAATCTACAGACTCCCCAAAACCCAAGGCGTGATATAGCTGCAGCCGCGCTTCGCCCATCAAGAGCAGTCGGGCGTTAAAGGGGCTGGCCGGCGCTATGCCCAGGAATCCATAGACCGAACTGCAGGGCCGTTTGTTCAGGAGGACCCGAATGCGGGCCAGGCTGTCCACAAAATAAATTTTTGCGGGTTCCGCGGCTGTTGCAAAGGGCAGACGTTCCAACCGCTGGCGTGCGGCCCGAATGATTTTTTCGCGGTATGGAGACCCTTTTCGGATGCCTAAATAGGCTTCAAGAAAGCGGGGAGAAACCTGGGCGCTGCCAGCCACCGAAATGCTGTCAAAATAAATACGCGGTCCTTTTTCCCACCTTCCGAATACTTCCATCGCGCCGAGTGATGTTCGGAGGGAATCCACCCAAAACTGTGAAAAAGGAAATCCTGAATTTTCTTCCCGTTGAAGATAGGGCATCACGTAGCGGGCGTATAGCGCACCCACTGAATACCGCATGGCCATGCGTCTTTCGGGGGTAATTAGAATAAAGTTCCGGTTGGGATGCCCTTTCAGCAGGCCTATCTCCAGGGTGTCGGCGGAACGTCGCGTGGCGTGCAACTCCGTATTCAGGAAACCCTGTTGCCAGAGACCCCGCAACTGGTTATCAATCCAGGCGAGAGCTGCCAGGCTGTCCTGGAATTTCAGGATGGTAGATTTCTGAGCTTTTGAGCCTTTGTCTGGAAGGACGCGCAGCACAAACGGAAGGCTCTGGGCGCCGGCTCTTAAAAATCCGGCGGCCAGAAAGGCCGCCGTCAGGGCAGCGACCAGTCCACGGGTTCTATCCCTTGTTCCAGTAGCCATTGGTTGGCTTTAGAAAAATGCCGGCAACCCAGAAAACCGGAGGCGGAAAACGGTGAAGGGTGGGCCGCTTCAAGCACCAGATGCCGCCGTGTGTCCAATAAATCTTTTTTAGACCGGGCATCACGGCCCCAGAGCATAAAGCAGACGGGTTCGGCCTTTTCATTGACGGCTTGAAGGACGGCATCCGTAAATACCTCCCAGCCTTTGCCGGCATGCGACCGGGGTTGATTGGCCCGCACAGTCAGAACGGTGTTCAGCAATAAGACACCGCGTTCAGCCCAGGCCTGGAGGCACCCATGGGTTGGTGGCGGCAAACCCAGATCCGCCTCCAGCTCTTTAAAAATATTTTGAAGTGAAGGCGGCTGAGCTACACCTGGCAGTACAGAAAAACATAATCCGTGGGCCTGGCCTTCTCCATGATAGGGGTCCTGCCCTAAGATGACCACTTTTATCCGGCTGGGAGGGGTGGTGTTCAGAGCATTAAAAATCAGGCTTCCAGGCGGAAAAATGCGGTACTGTTTTTTTTCTTCCCGAAGAAAAAGTTTCAAGCGTTCGAAATAAGGTTTGTGAAATTCTTGTTCCAGGAGTGCACGCCACTCCGGATGCAGTTTAATGTTGTTGACAGGCGGGGTTACCGGGGTTTCCATATCCACAGACAGGCAATTTTTTGATAGACGGAACGTTTATGTCTTACGTGTTGAAAAAATCACATGGGATTCATTTGCCTGAAACAATTCTCTGTGTACCTTTGAACAAGATTTTTTTCTAAAATATTCCATGAAAAAATTCCTTTTTGTTGTGGCTCTTCTGATGGGCGTTGTGCTAGTGAGCGGTTCCTGCAAAACACGTGAAAATTGTCCTGCGTACGGCAAATTGAATAACTCTGAAAACCCATCAGGTCGTTTCTGAGGCTGTCTTCCATTTAAAACAAATTTCCTTTTTAATTTCGGGATTAAGGCTCAGAATCACGGGGCAGTTTCGAGCGGCTTCCTCCAGAACGGTGCGCCATTGAGCTGTGTCCGGCGCGATGCGCAGCTGCACTTCAATTTCCAGTCCCACGATTCTGCGCGGCGGGCCTCCCATAATTTTTTTGACAGTGCAGGACATTTCCAGGATTTCAACGGCAGATTGAGCAGCCCGAATGCCTATAATAGTGAGCATGCAGGCGCCGGTGGCAGCGCTCACAAGATCGGTGGGCGAGAAGGCAGAGCCTTCGCCTTGGTTGTCTTTTGGAGCGTCTGTCACGACGATGGCGCCGCTTTCATCGTGTTGCATTTCGGTGCGGAGCCGGCCCAGGTAGCGTACAGTGTAAGTGTTCATTTTTGTTCAAAACTAACGCACGAAAATGTCCTGGGATAAAAAATGACCATTTTCATCCGCCAGAACCAATACATGCCTGCCCTGGTCCAGTCGAAGATTCATTTTGTGCGGGGCCTCGGTGAAGCCCAAGAGGCGGCTGTTTAGAAACCACCACAAACGGCGCCCTGACTGCGGCTGAACTGCTTCAAATACAATAGGAAGGGGCATTCCCATAGCATCTTTTTCAGGAATCAAACCGCGCGGATTCATGGGTGTTACGAGACGGATGGGCTGACTTTCTTCGTCCGCCGGCAAACATTGCGGATCCCAAGAAGGCGGTGCGGAGTATTCAGGATGTGCCGAAAAAAAATAATGGGCCATTAGGGGAGGTAAGTCGAATAGGATTTGGGTCACGACGTCCTTTTCGTCCCTGCAATCTCCCAAAACCCTTTGGCCTGTGGCCCGATCCAGGAGGATGGGTTTATGAAAGGGGCACTGGGGGGTTTTTTTTCCTGATTTTGGAATAAGCTGAAGCCTTCCATGAGGGCAGTATGGGCCTTGGCGGTATCCGCTTTCCTGACATATTTCTGTCTCCGTCATATCCTTCACAGGCATTGGAAAAGGGGATTGTGGAGGCAGGCAGGCCAGAACATCCCATAGAAGGGGCGCAGCTGTATGAAGCCCTGTGAGACCGAAGCGCCCTGTACCGTCTGCGTTGCCGGTCCACACCACGAGGGTATAGCCGGGTGTCAATGCGGCAGCCCATCCGTCGCGGTGTCCGTAGCTGGTTCCGGTTTTCCAGGCAATACGGCCCGCCTGCTCATCGGCCATTCTGAAAGCAAAGACATCGGGCAAATTCACGCGTCCCATGGCCTCCGTCATACACCAAAGTGCCGCAGGACCTGGAAATTGTGGACTCAGCTTCTGGGTACCCGGTCCTGGTTTTTGCAGAAAAATTTCCTCTGTTACGGAATCCCTTCCAGACAAGCGCTGGCCAGCTTTTACAAACAAAGAAGCCACTTCCCAGGGTGTGCTTTCGCCTCCTCCCAAAATAAGCGATAGTCCGTAGTAGTCCGCAGGTTTGTTGAGATGATGAATACCGGCTTCGCGCAAAAGATTTAAAAACCGTGCCGTACCATAATTTTTCAACATCCATACGCTGGGAACATTCAGGGAACGGCTCACCGAACGATCTGCCGGGACGGCGCCCTGAAAAGTATAATCAAAATTGCGCGGGGCATAACCGCTAAATGCCATGGGATGGTCCGGGATCAGAGTTTGCGGAAGAAACAATCCCTGCTGCAGGCTGGCAGCATACAAAAAAGGTTTAAAAAGACTGCCGTAACTGCGCGGCGCCTTTAGTACATCCACATCGCCCTGGGCTTCGCCGGCAGCCAGTGGGTTATTGCCCACATAGGCCACCACACGCCCCGTGGAAGTTTCGGCCACAAGGACCCCGAGGTGATTCACACCTGCGGTCTTCAACCGGAGCCCATGCATCTCCGCCAGGCGCATCACTTGCTCCTGAAGCGCGGCGGACAGAGTGGTGTGCATCAAGCCTTTTCCGGGATGTGCTGCTAAATGGGGCGCCAGAGCTGGCAAAGGGCGTGGCGCCTCAGGCAGGGGTTCTTCTAAAGCCAACCTGAATTCTGAAGACGTCAAAAGGCCACGGGAAAACAGTTGGTTCAGAAGAAAGTCCCTGCGTTTTTTCAAAAGTCCAATATTGCGACCTGGATGGAGAAGTCCTGGCTTGTTGGGCAAAACCGCCAGCATGGCGGCCTCGGCCCAGGATAAGTCCGCCGGGGCTTTCTCAAAGTACCGCCAGGAGGCGGCTTCCACACCGGCCACGTTGCCGCCGAAGGGTGCGTGGTCACTCCAGAATTTTAAAATGTCTTCTTTGGAATACCGCCATTCGATGGCTAAAGCCTTTATCATTTCCAGAATTTTTCGGCCCAGGGTACGGGGTTGATTGCCATGCATTTCCATGCGGGCCAGTTGCATGGTGAGGGTGCTTCCGCCTCTTTGAGGCCCCTTACCGGTGATCCGTCCCCACAGCGCCGCTGCCAGTGCCGGAATATCTACACCAAAATGCACGTCAAAGCGCCGGTCTTCAAAGGTGGTGATGCAGGCGCTCAAACGTCGGGGTAGGGTCCTCTCTCGGCTGAGAAAATACCACTCACCGTGAATAGAAACATGTCCGCCCAGTACCTGGTCTAGAGAATCCGTAACCAAAGTAGCTTGGGGACGCTGAGGTAGCTGGGTCAGGCCGCCCCAAATCCATAAGCTCAGGCCAACACTTATCCAGAAAGCGCTGGTAATCAGAATAGTGATTCGGAGGGTTGGGGATGGTACCGGGTCTTTCATAACTTTTTTCCTTGTTTCCAATGCAGGCTGGCCCAGCGCCTTTTGTTGTGCTAAATTTTTAACGTCATGGCGGCGATTTTTCAAGCATGTTCTGTCATTTGTCTGAAGGATTGATAAACTTCTTAGAAAAATCCATTCTGTATTCTAGGGAATGCTTTTCTTTACAAAGGCTACGGCCATCATCAGCCAGGCGGTGATCCAGCACAAGCCACCCAAGGGTGTCACAGGGCCCAGCCAGGCAGGGTTCCACCCGGAAATATCCCGGGTGCTGAGAAGATACAGCGAACCACTAAAGAAGACGATACCGGCCACCATGAGCCAAGCCGCCAGGATCCACAGGCTTGGGCGCTGTGTGCGTGACTGTACAAGCAGAAGCCAACCCAGCGCCAGGGTATGAAACAACTGGTAATGGACCGCTTTTTCCCATATTTTCAGTTGTGGCGGGGCAATCTGCGGTTCCAAAACATGTGCTCCCATGGCGCCCAAAGCCACGGCCGTTAGGCCAGAGCAGGCAAAAAGTATTCCCAAAACACGCATGAATTTGATTTTACTTTAGAGATTTCAAGTTGGCTAAATTCTAAAAAATCCGGCATTTCCGGGTTCATTTTTTGCCCGCAGGAGCCTGCTTTTATTTTTGACCGGCTTTGGACTCAAGAAAAACGCTGGCCTTTTTTGACTTGGATGGTACGCTCACCCGGCGGGACACCATGTTTGATTTTTTGTTCTTCGCCACGGGGCCTTTCGGATTTATTCAAAAAATGCTCAGGGTTTTGCCTGCTCTTGTGTGGTACTACATTTTTCGAGGGCAGGAGTCTCAGGCCAAAGAAATTCTTCTCAGTGCTTTTCTCAAAGGGCAGTCCCGTGCTGAAATAGAATCGTTAGCGAAGCGCTACGCCGATCGGATGGATCAGCTGCTCAGGCCGGAAGTTTGGGAGGTCTTGTTGCAATGGCAGCGCCGAGGAGCCCACGTGGTGGTGGTAACAGCCTCTCTCGACCTCTGGACGTCGGCCTGGTGCCAGCGGCATGGTCTTGATTTGATCAGCAGCCGCGGCCTGTGGGAAGGGAATGTTTTCAGCGGCCGGCTGAACGGGCCTAACTGTCGCGGAGAAGAAAAAGTGCGCCGCATCCGTGAAAAGATTCATCTGGAATCCTATGATACCATTTTGGCCTGGGGCGACAGCCGGGCTGATGAACCCATGCTTCGCTTAGCTCAGCAGGCCTATTTTAGAGGTAAAATTTGGAATCCGGATTAAAGGGAAAAGTAAACCCAAAAATTTTGGATTATTTTTAAATTTTGGACCTTTGGTAGAAATTCACTTGTAAGATATTCTCTCCTATTTGATTCCATGAGCGAACGTGTGGACTTGGATTCCTGTGCTTTGGTGACCGGCGCTTCCCGAGGCATTGGCCGGGCTATTGCCTGCCGATTGGCACGACCGGGCCGCTTGATCCTGATACATTACCATCAGCAACGGGAGGCCGCCAATGAAACCCGTGTGCAAGTGGAAGCACTGGGCGCATCCACCCATCTTGTATCTTTTGATTGTGCCCGGCCCCAGGAGGTGGAGGCGGCCATAAAAAACCTGGAAAGCATCCTGCCCGAGAGCGGAATAGATATATTGGTGAACAATGCCGGCCTGCGAAAAGACCAGCTGATGATGTTGATGCCAACAGAAGATTGGCACCATGTGCTGGATGTGCACCTCAACGGTTTCTTTTATGTAACACGTGCGGTGCTTCCGATGATGGTGCGCCGTCGCCGCGGCCGTATTGTTAATGTCGTGTCATTGAGCGGTGTCCAGGGGATGCCCGGCCAAACCAATTATGCAGCTGCCAAGGCCGGCATCATCGGCGCCACTAAGTCCCTGGCCCGTGAGCTGGCGCGTCGTAACATCACGGTGAACGCGGTGGCGCCGGGATTTATCCGCACCGATATGACCGCCGACATAGACGAAAACCAATACAAAGCCCTGATTCCGGCCGGCCGATTCGGAACTGCGGAGGAAGTGGCCGGCGCCGTGGCCTTCTTATGTTCCGAAGAAGCTTCATACATTACGGGAGAAGTGTTAAATGTGAATGGCGGTTTATACACTTAACTTTTAATTATTACATTCGCTGGACGCTCCCTATGCCGCTCAAAGAGATCCGCGACGAAGATTTAAAAATATTTTTTTCCATCAGCGAGGTGGCGCGTCATCTGAACGTCAATCCTTCTCTCATTCGTTTCTGGGAAAAAGAATTTCCCCAGATTAAACCTCGGAAAAATACCCGGGGGGAAAGGCTGTACACAAAAAAAGACATTCAGCTGTTGGAAGAAATTTACCGCCTTGTGAAGGTAGAAGGTTTCACTTTGGAGGGCGCCCGTCGGCATTTGAACCACCGTCGCACGGCCCATGCGCCCGCGAAGGATACCTTGAAGCCAGAGGAATCCTCAGGGCCTTTGGCTCCCGCTGCTTCCGAGTCCTTCCCGCCGCTTGAGATGGAGGGCTTGCGGGAGCGGCTTCTGGATGCCTACAGAGGCATTCTGAAAATTCAGAATTGCTTGCAGGATGCTCTCGGTAAACTTCCCGATAAGACGGCTAAAAAAACGCTTTTTGATTAATGACCAGGTGTCCTAAGGCGAAACTTTGAATATCATAAAGATTCTAAAATTCATCTTGTCCGGCCTTTTGTATTTGAACGCTAAGATTTTCTAAACGGGCCTGCAGTTCTGGAAGTTTCCGGAAAAGTACATAACATTTCCTGTAGTCATTGATGCAAAAGGCAGGAGATCCCTGAACCACCGAGCCTGGTTTTGTAATGGATTTGCCCACCCCAGACTGAGCGGCAATTTTCACATCATCAGCAATGGTCAGATGGCCAATGATGCCCACCTGGCCCCCCACACTGCATCTGCGGCCCACCCGCGTGGAACCTGCAATGCCGCTTTGGGCAGCCACCACAGTGTGTTCTCCGATTTCCACGTTGTGCGCCACCTGAATCAGGTTATCCAGTTTCACGCCCCGACGTATAACGGTACTTCCTAAAGTGGCCCTGTCAATGGTGGTGTTGGCGCCCACTTCCACGTCGTCCTCAAGGACCACATTGCCGACCTGGGGAATTTTTACGTATTGGTCATCTTTTTGTGGGGCGAAACCAAATCCATCGCTGCCAATGACTGCGTTGGCATGAATAATGCAGTGGCGCCCCACCTCACAATAATCCAGAATGCGCACCCCAGGATAAATGATCGTGCCTTCCCCGATTTTCACATGTTCTCCAATATACACTTGAGGATAAATTTTTACCTTGTCTCCAATGTGACTGTGATCTCCAATGTAAGAAAAAGCGCCCACATACACTTGTTGTCCGAGATGGACGCATTTGCCCACGTGGCAGGGCGATTCAATGCCTAGGCGCTGGGGTGGGGTATGTATTTGTTTAAGAACCTGGATAAAGGCTTCGTAGGGATTGGCCACCCGGATCAAGGAAGCGGTGACAGGTTTCCGCGGGGCAAAATCCCGTTCCACAAGCACAGCGGCAGCTTGGGTGGTATATAAGAATTCTTCGTACTTTGGATTTGCCAAAAAACTCAAGGATTTGGGCCCGGCTTCCTCAATCTTGGATAACGTTTCCACCGGCCTGTCGCCGGCGCCTTCCACCTTTCCGCCCAGGATACGGGCCAGTTCGGCCACAGTGGTTTTCATAAACTGTTAAGCAACTGTTTTGTAGGGATTACAAAGGTGTGAAATAAGTTAAATAATACTATCTTTCCAAGCAAAATCGGGGGCTGTTACGAAATATTTTTCCACTGCAACGTGGTGGGCCAGCGCCCGGATAGTGGGGCTGTACTCTGTGGCTTCCATCCGCCGGCCTGCGCGCGTTCGAATGAATACGGGCTGTCCGTGGCTATCGTAAAAGCGGTTGGTGAGGGGGCCGTGCTTTAAATAATACAGATGGGCACCGGCACCCAAACGCTCATCAATACGCACCTTCAACCGCTCGAGAAGTGAATTGTCGGGAGAAGTTTCCCAGAGAAGGGTTTTAAAAAGTCGTCTTTCCAGAAGCCTGCGGGAAAGGTCTCCCAGCCAAAGGTCGTCGCATGGTTGGGCCCATAGCTTCAAGCCATAGCTAATGTCCGCATCATCCAGCCGGGTGAAGGCTTCCAGACGAGCCAACTCTGACTCTGCCTCCAGCAAAGCTTTTAAGGACTCGGGCACCGGAGGTCTCTGGCCTTGAGCCCAAAGATCTTTTAAGCGCCTGAGAACTAAAAGTAGTTGAAACTCAGCGCTCAGAACGGTTTTGTGTAAATATACCTGCCAATACATCAGATGCCGGGCTAAAAGGAATTTTTCAATGCTGTAAATGCCCTTTTCCTCAATGGCCAGGCGCTCCTCGGCCACGGTCAAAAGAGATAATATGCGTTCCGCACCGATGACGCCCTCCGATACCCCCGTAAAAAAGCTGTCCCGGGCCAGATAATCCAGACGATCCATGTCCAGCTGAGAAGCCACCATGTCATTGAGCCAGGGTTTGGGGTAGGTGCCCCGGAGCATCGCAAGACACATGGACCGGATGGGCTCAGGGAGGGGAATGAATTGTTCAATAATTTTTCCGGATAATGTTTCATGAGAGTCCGGACCTATGAGACTGCCCTCCAAAGCGTGGGAAAATGGCCCGTGGCCCACATCATGCAGTAAGACGGCCAGCAGCAGGGCCAGGCGCTCTTCCGGCGTGAATGGAATTTCCTTTTCTCTCAGATTCTGGAGTGCGCGGGCGGCCAAATGCATAGCGCCCAGGGCATGCAGAAAACGGGTATGGTGGGCCCCGGGATACACCAGGTGCGCCAGGCCCATCTGGCGGATCCGCCGCATTCTCTGCACCACAGGATGATCCAGGATGTTTAAAATCAGTGGATCCGGCAGGGAGATAAAGCCATACACAGGGTCATTAATGAGCTTGGTGGTGGCCCTCACAAAGGACAAATTAATAATATGAAAGGCTGTCAGCCCGAATAATGTCCTTTACTACCTGGCATAGATTTTGAAATAACCCTGGAAAACAATTCATATGGGTGAAAAAATCAATCGAATTGGCCTCGAAGCCAAAGCCTCAAAAAAGCTGGCTGAAGATCTGAACACACTGTTGGCATCCTATCAAATTTTTTACATGAATGTCCGCGGATATCATTGGAACATCCGAGGAGATAAATTTTTTGAATTACACCTCAAATTTGAAGAGCTGTACAATGATCTTTTGATAAAAGTGGATGAGGTGGCCGAGCGCATTCTGACACTGGGGCACTCCCCTCTGCATAGTTTCAGTGAATACCTGAAGGAATCGCCCGTGCCGGAGCGGCGTAATGTGAGCGACGGCCAGGAGGCTGTGGGTCAGATTTTAGAAGCTTTTCGCATCATCCTACCCTTGCAGCGCAAATTGTTGAAAGCCAGCGACGATGCCGGGGATGAGGGCACCCATGCGCTCATGAGCGATTACATCCGGGCTCAGGAAAAATTGGTGTGGATGTACTCAGCTTACCTGGGCGAAGCAAAAAACTGAATGCGCACCTGATCCCCCGGTTCCAGCCCACAGTATTGCCGGGCAGATCCCCTATGGATGGCGATTTCCAAATGATTTACAGAATTAAAAAGAGCTAACAATTCCCCATCCGGCACTTCAGCATAACTTCTATGGATACGCCGAAGGGTATTGGACGGTCTTTTCAATAAAATTTCCATAGGTCGTCCGGCCCCTACGCGCTGAAAAAGGTCTTTCGTGATATTGGTGCAGGCGTTGCCCCATGGATCCGTGTAGAGAACGGCCCCTTGGATATGGTCCGGGCCGAAGGTGGGGGCCACCAGTAATTTGGGTGTTAATTGCGGACGGGGCAGGCCGATGGATTGTAAAGGTGTGCCGGAGAGAATCAGGGCCGCCACTTTAACGTAAATATCGCGGGCCGCGAAAAGAGGTGTGTAACCTGGAGGGACAACATTTGAAATATCCATCAGAATTTCAGGCTCTTCGCCATTGAGCATCATGGATAAAAAACCATCATCCTTACATAAAAAATATTGTCCTCCAAACTTTGCGGCGACGTAGGGAAAATTCCCATGGGGCGCTGCGTCCACTGAAACAAAATGGAGGGTGTTGGCCGGAAAATGGGGCCAGGCATATCTCAGAACCAAGGCCGCCAATGTATTGTCTTCAAATTTCAGATCATGGCTAATGTCCACCACATGGGCTCCAGGAATCACCCTTTCGATGGTGCCTTTGAGCGCCGCCACATGCCAATGCCGGGTTCCAAAGTCGCTCAGGAGGGTAATTATCGCCATGTTTTGTCAGCGTCAAAAATACAGGCTGCATTGGCCTGCTTTTTTTATTCACTAATACTTTTAAAAAGGTTTCGATTGGAATTTCCAACCCACAAATAATAAAAGCATATGGCAATCACAAATAAATAACCTGCATCCGAGAAAATATAATTGGTCTTTATAAAATTATCAGGAATATTTAATAAGACTCTCGTACCTGAGCTAATGCTCAGCAAACTGGATAAGGCTAAGCGGGAATGATTAGTGCTTTGGAAAATCATTAATACCAAACCTGGCCAAAGAACCGATCTGAAAAGACTGCTGCTGAATAGGGAGGCCGCCTCAAATGTGGTGCCTTTTAACAGAATGTAAGTGATGAAATATTGAATGATAAGAGATAGAATTAAAATATTATAGATATGTAAATAATTGGTGGGGCTAAAATATAGTATCAGTAAAAAAATAAAAAAAATAATTAAATTTAGAAGAATTATTTGAAAAGGGGTGTCCATAATGATAAGGAACCATGAAATGAAAAATATTATTGAGAGTGGTATCAGAAATATAAAAATGTTTTTGAACGAAAAAGGAAGATGGGATAATTTTAGTGAAATCGAAAACCGACCCACCACCATATTGCCCGTGACAATTGCAAGCCCAGAAGCCAGGGCCAGAATCTCCCCGTAGGAGGTCAGCTGATTGTGAAGTAATAATTCTGAACGTCCCGTTATGAAAAATTCAAAAGAAACCAACAACGATGCTCCAATAATACCTGTAATAACAGAAGGTGTGAAAAAGTATCCAAGTCTTATTTTCTGGCCTGGGTTATGTATAAATCCAGTAAGATGAAGAGATCTTGAAGATATTAAAAAAATTGTAATTAATGTAATACAGCATAGAGCTAAATAAAAGTGACCAACAATATTTGGATTAACTTTGCTTTCATAAACTTCTGGAGTCATTGAAAAGTATGTGACAGGATACGCAATAAACCGCCCTAAAGAAGAAAATCCCAGGATAAAAAAAACCCAAAATGCATGAAAATGAGAATCCTGGGTTGCGAATATGATAGGCAGTAAAGCAATATTGACCAAGGTGAAGCCCACGCCCAAAAACCATCGAGCCCAAAATAACGTCCATACCGAATGGCTTTGAATGGCAAAAACTGTAAGAGCCATTCCGGCCAAGCCTGATAGGAGGCCGGTTAATAGAATTTTTTTGTAATGACGCGGTTCATCCCATGAAGGTTTATTGTAATAAATAATGAATGCTATGCATGCTGTGATGATGGAACCAATATTTGAGGCGCCCAAGGTTAAATTTTTTTGCCATGCTGGTGCCGAGAATTCATCGAGGAAAAGGCGGGGGAGCAGAAAATCCATACTGAGATTGAATCCAAAGACCAGTATGGGCAGGATAAGGAAAATGAGACTTGAGTATTCTGAAACTTTATGAGATTCGGTTCGGCCCCAGCCCATTATTCAAGATATTTGAGCAAATTTAAAAGATCTTCTAAAAGGGCCGTGGGCTCGTCCAAGCCGCAGTAAAAGCGGGCCATGTTTGCGGGCAAGCCGGCTTGGGGCGGAAAAACACAGTATGGCAGGGCCAGGCTTTCAAAGCCCCCCCAGGATACCGCCAATTTGAAGCGCTGGAGCCGCCGAAAGGCATCCTTCACACGTGCTGGATCTTGCGGGTAAAATTCCAGAGCAAAAAGGCCCCCGGGATAACTCATTTGCCGTCGTGCAAGAGCCTGTGTTTCCGTTGTGCCATACCAGGGATGGCGGATGCTTTGCACCATTGGATGCCCCACCAGGGCATCTAGAATCACTTGAAGGTTTTCGCAGGACTTTTTGAAGCGCAAAGGAAATGTTCGAAGTCCCCGTAAAATTTTCCAGGCATCCTCAGCCGAGCAGACGGCTCCCAGTGTCATGTAGGGGCCATAAAAAATTTTTTGGATCCTGTCTTTCGAACCGCACACCACCCCCGCCACCACGTCGCCGTGGCCATTGAGGTACTTCGTCACAGAATGCACAACGGCATCGGCCCCCAGACTTAATGGCCGTTGGCCCAGAGGCGTGCAGCAACTGTTGTCCACCACCACCGGAATACCCAGTTCCTTGCACCGCGTGGTAATGTATTGGATATCTTGAATGTTAAAGAACAAACTGGTAGGACTTTCCAGAATCACCAGCCGGGTGTGGCTTTGGATCCCCTTCAGAAAAGCCGACGCCTCACAACCATCAGCAAAGGAATACGTCACGCCGTAGCGCGATAAAAAATCCCGTAAGAGCCGGGTGGTCCAGCTGTACGCCTCCTGCACACACAGCACATGGTCTCCGGCGTGGACATAGCTCATGACGGTGGCGGCCATTGCTGCGCTACCGCTGGAAAATACCAAACTGTCTTCGGCGCCTTCCAGGGCAGCTAATTTGCGCCGCAAGAGGGCCACGGTGGGATTGTTGCCACGGGTGTACAGCGGCCGTTCCAGTTCGTGGGCTAAGCGCTCTGCCAGGGCTTCCGGGTCTTTGTCGCCGTAATTCACGGAATGGAATACCGGCGGCAAAATGGCGCCATAAGGAAATTCTTCTTCCCCCAGATGGAAAAGAATGTCCTCAATTTCACCGGGTTTCATGGGGAGGGTATTTCCTTATTTTGGCAATAATAAACATACGCCGCCTCAAGAGCCTCGTAAAACGAAGATCCGTAGGCGCGCACCAGGGCTTCCTTCAGGAAACGAAAAAGAGGCATCTCCAGGGAGCAGCCGTTTTCGCAGGCAGATGAACAAATCTCCCAGCGATGGTAGTTCAGCAGGTCAAAATCGCCGGACTTTGTGATGCGTAAGGGGTACAAATGGCAGGAAAGCGGCTTTCGCAGGGATGTAGCGCCATTTTGCCATGCCACTTCGATGCCACACCGGGCTCGGCCATCAGGACTCACGAGCGCATAGGCGCAGGGGCCATTGTGCACCAACGGGGTGCATGGTTTGCCGTCGCTTCCCTGTACCCAACGACCTTCTTTTTCCAGAAATTCACGGGAGGCTCGGTCCAAAAAAGGTTGAAGGGATTCAAAGTCTCTTTCTAATAGGTGGGTTTCTTCCTCGAGCAAGGGCGCTCCCTCATCTCCCTCCACACAGCAGGCGCCTTTGCAGCGGGAAACATCACAGGCAAAAAACTGGCTGAAAAGGTCCTCTGAAAGAATTTTATTGTCAATTTCAAATATCATACACTCGAAATCTTAGCATCGTCCTGAGGGAAAACTTTCTGTGTGACAAACAATTCCCGCTGAGGTAAAGTGATGCTGATGCCGGCTTGGGCAAAAGTTTTCAGAATTTCGAATCGGATGTCGCTGCGGATGAGGGACACATTAAAAACATCCCGGGTGAAAAACCACAACCTGAAGTGCAAGCCCCTGTCACTAAAGTCCGCCAGCGTGACAAAAGGAGCGGGTTCTTTAAGCACGGAAGGATGTGCCGCCGCACATTGCTTCAGCATCATGCGTACGCGCTCCACAGGGCTTTCGTAGCTCACATGAATGGAAATATCAAAGCGGGCCACATGGCGGGAGTGGGTGTAGTTGACCACCTGGTCCGTAACAAATTTGGAATTCGGCACAATCACCCGAAATCCCTCACGGGTTTCAATCAGACTGGTGCGCAAACCGATTTTTCGTACCAAACCAATTTCGTTTTGAACCAGCAAAACATCGTTCACTTTAATGGTGCGCTCAAACAACAGGATGATACCGCACACTATGTCGTTGAAGGTGGCCTGAAGCCCCAGCCCAATGCCCACGAAAAGAGCCGCCGAACTGGCCAGGAGAAGGGTGATTTGGATCCCTAACAGATCCAATGTAAACACCAAGGCCAGAGTGTATAAAAGGTATTTGGCCAATTGATAAAAAGCCCGTGCACTGCCTTTGTCCAGATTGTTGCGCTTTTCATACCGAAGCACAGCCACCCGGAGGAAGCCGGAAAGAATCCGTGTGAGGACCAAGGCTACAAGGAGCACCAGAAGGTGGCGTGGCCTGAATTGATAAGTCCCAATTGAAAATATTTCTACATCCAAAAATTGTTGCCACCAGTTTTTCATGCCCCGCAAATTTTTTAAGGCTTCCCTACATTTGCGCAAAAGTAAACGTCTGGTGAGCCGAACGACAGCATGGTGGTCCTTTCTTCCTTTTCTGACTTTCTGTTTTTGGCATTTCCCTTTCCTTTTAAATGCCCAAGGCGATAGAGCCTCCGCCCTTCTATGGAAGGTGGAACCTCCAGACAAATCCGCGCCTTCTTTTTTATTTGGCACGATCCATCTGATTCCCGCCCAGGATTTTAGCTTCAGCCGGGCTGCGGATTCGGCTCTGAGTCTGACGGAAAAAATATTTTTTGAAATGGATATTTCCGATCCCGCTTTGCAGTTGCGTGTGCTCAAGAGCATGAAGCTGGATTCGGGGCTTACGCTCAGCAGTCTTTACAAACCTACCGAATATAAAAAAATCAAGAAAAAACTCGAGAAAGCTGGCGTCCCCCTGGATATGTTTCAAAGTTTCCTGCCAATCATGATCCAGCAGAATTTCCTGATCAAGAATGTATTCGGAGGCGACACACGGTCCTATGAATTATTTCTGCTGGAAAAAGCGCGTCAAGCCGGGCTCCAGATCGACGGCCTGGAAACGGTGGACGACCAGGTGAAGGCCCTGCGGGCGATTTCATTGGAACGTCAGGCCCGTATGCTGAAGGAGGGTGTTTTGAAACCGGGCCGTTCCCGCCGGCAGTTATTGAAACTTGTGCGTACGTATCGGAGAGGCGACGTGGAAGCCATGTACCGCCTTACCACGCGCGAAAAAAGCATGAAGGAAGGGGTGGAGGCATTGCTGGTGGAGCGCAATAGAAAATGGGCCGAAAGATTACAGTCAGAAATGCGACAACGCCCCGTATTTGTGGCCGTGGGGGCTGCCCACCTGGGAGGTCCGGAAGGTTTGATTGCGCTGCTGCGTCGTCAGGGGTTTCGCCTCACCCCCATTCCTTAAAAAAATATTATGAAAAAGCAGGATACGGTGGACTTTAATGTGAAATACACCTGGCACCTCATTTCCAGGATGTACAATGAGGAAGCCCAGAAACACGGGATCACGGCGGCCACGGGTTTTGTGTTGCTCAACATCGATCCTGAAAAAGGAACACCCGCCACAAAAATCGCACCGCTCCTCGGCATGGAATCCCGTTCCTTGACCCGTATGCTGCGCAGTCTGGAAGAACGGAAACTCATCGTCAGAAAACAGGATAAGCAAGACAAGCGTTTGGTGATTATACACCTCACGCCGGAAGGTCGAAAAAAAAGGGAAATCGCGCGCTATACGGTGCGCCACTTCAACAATTATCTGAAAATCAGCATTCCGGAACACGAATTTCAGACCTTTTTTAAGGTGTTGCACAAGATCAACGACATGATCGAAAACCGAAAAATCATTTTTTGATTTTAACACATCATGAGTGAGTTTTCTTCACGCTGGCTGCAGCAAACGGCTGAGCTTCTGGCCTCCTGGCCCGGCGTGGGAAAGCGGACGGCTCTGCGCTACGTGTTGTATTTGATGCGCCAGCCGCCCGAATATCTTCAAAGTCTCGCCCGCCGTATTGAAGGGTTGGGCACCGAGGTGCGTTCCTGTAGGCGCTGCGGCAATTTCGCCGATGAAGATCTGTGCGCCATTTGCGCCCAGCCCCGACGCAGCCAGCAAGGCCTTCTGTGCGTGGTGGAAGACCTGCCCGACCTTCTGGCCCTTGAAAACACAGGCTCCTTCAGCGGCGTCTATCACATTCTGGGGGGATGTATCAACCCTTCCGAGGGGGTGGGGCCCGAACAACTCCGCATCCGGGAACTGGAGGAACGCATCCCTTTGGAAAATCCTTCTGAGATAATTTTGGCCCTCAGCGCCACGCCGGAAGCGGACACCACGGCATTTTACCTGCACCGGCGTCTGGCTTCATTCGGCATTCCCATCACCACCCTAGCCCGTGGCATTGGATTCGGCAGCGAACTGCAATATACCGATGATCTCACCCTGGCGCGTTCCATGCTTCAGCGCGTGCCCTACCAGCCGTCCGGTCTCAGTTGATGGCAGGCGGGGCTTGCTGTTCCTACATTATGAAATTTTTTCCGGACCAAGAAAAAATAAACTAGGAGATTGTGCCGGCTTTGAAGGATTCGGAATTTTTCGAATAATCCATTACGCTGCGCTTAGAAATCTTTTCCTGAAATTCCAAAACAGCAGGGCCACACCCCAGGCCACCAGGATGGCTGTGAGAGCTTGCGTAAATAAATGCTCCGGCTGGGCATACTGAATGAGGCCCTGAGCCATATACACAGCGGTGATGGTCAGATACCAATGGCGCCAAATTTCTGGCAGGCCCGGCCACCAAAATGGAATAAAAAGTAGAAAATACCAGGCCATGATACGGTGGGAGAAGAAGCACAAAAACACGGCCGTCAGCCACCAGAGGCTGTGTGGAACGAGACGGTGACGACGGACTCGCAGGATATACGCCGCCAGACCTATTGAAAAAATCTGAAGGCCGCGGCTCATCCACTGATTTACTTGGCCGGCTGTTTCCTCATTCAACAACAAACGGGTGAGGGTAAAAAAAATATCTGTTAAACTGCTGCTGGGGCCCAGGCTGGAGAGTGTTTTTAATGGGCCTGTAAGGCCGATTTCAGGAGAAATACCGGGGAAAAGCCACCGCCACATCGCCAAATACAAAGCAGCCGTCACGCTTAGGGCCAAAAGGCACGACAGGGCTATGGGCAAGCCATAGGTGCGCCGGTAAGAATGAAAGATCGGCCACAGAAACACCAGCCCCCAGCTCCATTTGCACCAGGTGGCCAGAGCCCACAATAAGAAGGCGCCAAAGAACCAGCGGTATTCAAACCACAAAATCCCCAGTACCACCAAAGGCAGAAGCAAAAATTCGTTGTGCAGATTGGCCAAGCCTTCTATCCACAACACAGGCAAGGAAAGCAAAAAGGGGACAAGGGGCCGGCTTCCGAAGCGCCATCTGAACAGCTGCCACAAAAAGATCCAGGCCAAAGCGTGAATCCCTTTCAAAACCATAATTCCCACCGCCAGATTATGCTGACTGATAAGATCAATGCCGGCATATAGCAACAGCAGGGGCAGTCCATACACGGCGGGCGTGTCTTTATAGCGAAGGCCCACGGCAGTCCACGTGTTCAAATGGGTTCCATCAAAGGGGGCATACACATTCATCCCGGCATGGAGCGCTTCCCCATAGTAGAAATACGAAAAAACATCATTGGACAGAAAGGGGGGTGTACACAATGCCAGGAGGCCCACATAGGCCCACCCGGACCGGGCTGCCGCGCCGTCACCGCGGAGCAGGGGCCATGTGGATAAGCCCAGACCCAAAACAACGGCGGCACATAAAAAATACACTGCGGGAGCGCTTATGAAATTCTCATCCACTTTCAGGTTTCCCGTAAATCCAAGGCGCAGCCAGGCGGCCACCAGAAGAAGGGCCGCACCCGCAAGGCCGGCGCGGTAATCTGAGGTAATTTTTTTTAAAAGCCCAGACATTCCCTGATGCGGCGAAGTTTGTCATCGGCCAGCTGGCGGGCTTTTTCCTCACCTTGGGCCAAAGCACGGTCCAGCTCTTCGGGATGGGCCATCAGTTCAGAGAATCGCCGCCGTTCTTCACGGAAGGTATCCAACAACTTTTCAAACAACAAATTTTTTGCCTGACCATATCCAAAGCCTCCGGCCAGGTAGCGCGAACGCAGTTCCTGGGTTTCCTCCTCCGGAGCCACCAGGGCAAACAATTTGAAAACGGTGCATGTGTCCGGGTTTTTGGGAAGCTCCAGCGGTGTGCTGTCCGTGATGATGGACATCACCGACTTGCGCAAAGCTTTTTCTTCGAGAAAAATGTTGATGGTGTTGTTGTAGCTTTTGCTCATTTTCTGTCCGTCTGTGCCGGGGATCACCTTCACTTGTGCGTCCACCTCAGCCGCCGGCACAACGAATAAAGGCTCGTAAAGACGGTTGAATGTGTGGGCCAGATCGCGCGTGATTTCCAAATGTTGAATTTGATCCTTGCCGACAGGCACTTTTTCGGCGTCAAACAACAAAATATCGGCAGCCATGAGCACCGGGTAAGTAAAGAGGCCGGCGTTCACTTCGGCCAGCCGGGCGCTCTTGTCTTTAAAGGAATGAGCATTCGCCAGCATGGGGTAGGGGGCCAGGCAAGCCAGATACCACATAAGTTCGCACACCTGAGGCACGCGGCTTTGCCTGTAAAAAACGTGGCGCGAAGTATCAAAGCCACAGGCCAGCCAGGCGGCGGCCACTGCGCGGGTGTTGTGCAGTCGGGTGTGGGCATCGCGCAGCGCGGTGAGGGAGTGCAGATCTGCAATGAAGGCAAAGGCCTCCACCCCGGCTGGGCGGCTGCGTTCAATCATGGGACGAATGGCGCCCAGAATATTGCCCAAATGGGGTACACCTGTGCTTTGAATTCCAGTGAGGAGGCGCATGGGATTTCGAGGTCCCAAAGTTACACGCGCCCGACCACCTGCTCAGCGCTCGTTTTCAAACCGGATGACCCGAACGAGTTCGCGCTGGCTTTGTGCGTCGCGGAATGTCTGGATCACCACGCGGTAAGCCTGTCCTCCTTGCATGCGCACTTGACCAATGTAGTGGCGGGCGCCGTTGGTTTCAACCAAAGACCGCTGTACCAGTTCGGTGGGGCGCTGACCATTGAAGAAACCGGCCAGGATTTCCCGCGCCTGGCGTTGTCCAAAATTGCCGGCATAATCCGGCGTCGCCACTTCCACCGTGGCCGACAGATGTTCTGCGATTTGAGCGGCATTGCCTTCTCTCACGGCACGCATCACTTCGGTGATTTGAGCCGGGAGGCTGAAGGGCATCCAAACCATCCAAACCATCCAAAGTATTATTAGAGACAGTGCGCGAGATTTCATTTTCCATTCTTAAATTGCAAAAAACAAGCCAAATTATTTTTTTTATGTTTCATGTATGGTTGATGGGCAGAACACAAGGCGGTTTTTTAGAAGCCGGCGTCGCGGAATATATCCGGAAACTGGGCCGCTGGCGCCGTCTCCGTTGGCATGAACTGCCCGCCCCCTCGACGCCGTCTTCGGCAGGCCCGAACTTTATTTTAGGCAAAGAAGCGGAGGTATGGAAAAAACACTGGCCCGAAAAGGGCCGGGTAGCGCTTCTGCACAACGATGGCTTAGCCTTTGACTCGGAGCGCTTTTCACAGCACATTTTTCATTTGATGGACACCTGGGGACAGGTTCATTGGATGGTGGGAGGTCCCTATGGTTTTGCTCCCGAAATCCGTGCGCGGGCCCACGAGGTGATATCCTTGTCGCCCATGATTTTCAACCACCAACTGGTGCGTCTTATTTTTTTGGAACAATTGTTCCGTGCCTTTTGCATACGCCATGGGGTGCCCTACCACCACCCTTGATCCTTTCAGGGGCATCGGTAGGCCACGTAGCCGCCGGCCACCACACTGTCAGGGCAGCCCGGCAAGGTGTAGGAAGAATGGATTTTTCGCACCACAAGGGCCGGCCCGGGGGGGCTGCCCTCGTGCCAATCCACTTCAGGCCAGCCAGGATATTTGGTTTGCCCGTAAAAAAAAGGCGCATAGGATTTGAAGCCCAAGGTGTACACAGGCATGTTCTCTTGCGCTGCTTCTTTGCAAATTTTTAAAAGGGCGCCTTGGGAGATGTGTGCGATGGGTCCTGTGAAAGCGGCGATGGCCAAAAACAAAGTGAGGCTCCCTCCGACAAGCGCCCGCACAAGGTATCTGATGGAAGCCGCTTTCCAATAAAAAATCGTAGTGACAATTCCCGCCACCCATGCCAAAGGCATGAAAAAATTCCAACGCGGTTGGGCCCAGGCCATGTGGGCCCGGGCAAAGGGATCCTGCACCCAGCCCAGGAAGGTTTCGGGCTTGAGAAAAAACACGAAGGCTGCGCCCAGAGCCAGTGTCAGCAAAAGCCATTGGAAGGTAGCCAGGCGCCGGCCCCAGATAGAAACTTCCAGAGTTTTTTCAAGACTCCAGGCCGCCAGCCAGGTGATGGGAAAGTAAGCTAAAGACGAATAATGGATGATTTTAGTTTTTACCAGCGAAAACACCAAAACAACCATCAGCGTCAGCAGCGCAAACGGCAGCACCTCAGGTTGGCGGTACGATTTTAGCGCGGGCCCCAGATATGCGGTGGCCGGCATCACGCCCAGGAACAGCACCACGACATGAAATCCCGGAAACCCCCGGTGCCCGGCATCCGGCGTGGAGAACAGACGCCACTGGTAACGCAGGAAGTCCCACAGCACCTCGGTGCCGTAGCGCCAGCCATACGCCAAGTACCACGAAAGGCCCGTCACCGCGAAGGCGGCAAGGCCCAGCCAGATGGGACGGCGTCGCAGTTGGAATAATGAATTCGTCAGCAGGGTATGCAGACCCAACGTCAAAACCACCACTCCCGGCACCGCCGGACCTTTGGTCAGCAGAGCCAAGCCGCCTGCCACTCCCGCTTTAAGCGCCGCGGCAGAAGACGTTTCGCGCAGGGCTTGCAATCCATACCAGAACATCCAAAAACCAAAGAGGTTATACCAGGGGTCCAGGATGCCGGATCGGAAATACAGATGGGGCAGGAGGGAGCCGGCATATAGAAGGGCCCACAGGGCGCCGCGCGCACCCCCGCACCGCACCATCCAGAGAAGGGTTACCATCCCGCACAGGACGTTGGGCAGGCGCGCTGCCCATTCCGAAATACCAAAAATCCGGAAGCAGCCTGCCTGAAGCCAAAAAAACAACGGGGGTTTTTCCCAGAACGGACGAAAGTTGATGGTGGGCTGGAGGTAATTGTCGCTCAGCACCATTTCGCGGCTGATTTCTGCAAAGTTGATTTCATCCCAATCGAACAAAGGCACCGCACCCAGCCCGGGCAGCCACAGAAGAGCCGCCCCCACTAAAAACCATATCCAGGGCTTGGGGGTCTTCATCCGTACCGGTGGTGTCGGACCAACCCCCAGCGGTGCAGCATGTGTTGTGCCGTCACACGCACCACCCCCAGCCCATACACCACACTGCGGCTTAAGCTGATGGAGCTGCTGTCGGCAGCGTAGCGCGTGGGACAGGTGATTTCCGCAATGGGATAGCCCTTCATGATAATTTGCGACAGCACCTCGTTGTCAAAAATAAAATCGTCCGAATTTTCGTGGAACCGGATATCTTCCAGCACCTTGCGGTGATAGGCCCGATAGCCGGTGTGGTATTCCGATAATTTGGCTCCGAGAAATAGGTTTTGCACCAGTGTCAGGAAGCGATTGGCCAGATATTTCACCAGCGGCATTCCACCTTTTAGCGCCCCGTTCCCCAAGATACGCGAACCCAAAACCACCGGATACAGACCCGAGGCAATCAAATGCCCCATGGCCGGAATCAACTTGGGGGTATACTGGTAGTCCGGATGCAGCATGATGATGATGTCGGCGCCCAAATCCAGCGCCAGGCGGTAACAGGTTTTTTGGTTGGCGCCATAGCCCAGGTTCCGGGGATGGCGCCGGATGTGGCGAATCCCCAGCCTTCGCGCCACTTCCACCGTATTGTCTTGGCCGCCGTCTTCCACCAGAATCACGTCATCCACCAAATCCAGGGGAATTTCGCGGTAGGTTTTTTCTAACGTGGCGGCCGCATTGTAGGCTGGCAACACCACCACCACTTTGAGCCCGTTCAGCATGACTATTCAGGGTATCAGCACTTCAAACACAGCCGGTCCCACCGGCGTTTTCTTCTTTCCGCTGCGCTCCCGCGCCATCCAAAACCTGTGGCCATCCAGCGCCACGAGGCTTTCAATTTGACTGGCCTGCGGCGGGGTGATGGAGAGCCGCCGGAAAGCCGGACGTTTCAGGGATTGAAGAGAAAAATCCGGCCACACCAGTAAAAAAATTTCCGGCGCCATGTCCCGCGGCTGATAGCCGCACAAGGCCAGGAGTTTCAGGTCTTCATGGTAGGTGGCCCCGGTCACCAGTCCGCGGCTGGGCAGAGCCACCCGGGGTCCCACGCGGTAGGTACCGGGTTGTTTGGGCAGCACATACAGGCGCGTTTGCCCGTCCAGCCAGTTTTTTGAAAACACCAGCAGGCTGTCGTCCCACACAGCCAAAGCTTCAAAATCATAATTGTGCTGGTAGGGCCGCGCATAAAATTCCTTTTGGTCGGTGCATTCAAAACGGATGTATGCGCCGGGGCAGGCTTCTTTTTTGAATACACAATCCAGCTCCACCCGAACGATGGACAGATTCTGCCGGACGCCGGCATTGTTGCCAAAGTCGCCGATATACAGGTAGCGGTCGTCGGCTGCCAGGTCCTCCCAGTCCACATTGGCGACTTTCAGAATGGCACAACTGTGGACCAATTGGCCCTGAAGGGTGTCCCACACATACACCCGCGCTTCGTTTTTGCTGTCGTTGATAAATATCAGTTTCCCCCGCGCCAGAACCATGCCGCTGTTTTCGTCCAGCAGGGGAGAGGGCAACGTCCAGCGCAGGCGCACCTCCGGCGCCTGGGGCCGCCCCGGCGGTCCCGCAAATAAGGCGGTTGCCAACAAAAAAAACTTCTTTAAAAAATTTAAAAAAATCGGCATGTCAGCAGCGCGATGTCATCCCGGAAGGGCGATTCCCCCCGGAAGCTGTTCAGATGGCGTGCGATGAGGCTGTTCAGTTCGGCCGGAGGCAAAATTCGGTTTTCCAGCACTATGTTTTTAAGCCGTTCCAGGCCAAAGAGTTGATTGTCTTCGTTATGCAACTCCGTCAGCCCATCCGTGTAGGCCACCAGCAGGTCGTCCGGGGCAATGCTCAGACTCTGCGTAGCAAAAGAGGGCAACTCCGGCAGCATACCCAAAGCCGGGGCCTGGGCATCCAGTGTAGAAAGTTCAGTTCCGCTCAGAAAGAGGGGCGGATTATGCCCCAGGTTAGCATAGTGCAGGAGCCGGCGGCGGGGATCGTAACGGGCGATGAAGCAGGTGATAAATTTTTCGCCCTGGGCCGATTCGTCCACTTTTTTGTTCAATGTGTGCCCCAGTTGCGCCAAATCAGGAACATAAGGAAACAAGGCCCGCACATTGGCCTGAAAATTGGCCATCAACAGGGCCGCGGCCATGCCTTTGCCCGACACATCCGCAATGCACAGCGCCACATCCCCGTCCGGCAGGGGAAAATAATCATAATAATCGCCCCCCACCTCATCAAAGGTCTTATGGCTGCCACTCACAGCCACGCCCGCCAGGCCTTCCGTACTTTGCGGAAACAGGAGCGCCTGCAGTTCGCTGGCCAGTTCTATCTCTTTGCGCAGGGCCTCCTGGCGCAGGGCTTCCCGCGCCAGCATTTTGTTTTCCAGCGCCACGAACACCACATTGTTCAGCGTTTGCAGAAACTCGCTCTGCATCTGGGCCGAATCCGGATCCTCCGGCCCCGCCTCCGGGTTGGAGTCCAGCCGGGCCAGCAGGTAGCCCAGCACCCGCTCCTTGTGATAGGACGGAATCACCACATTGAAGGGCAGTTCCGAATCCGGCAAATGATAAGGGATTTGCAGTTCTCCCAGCTGTTCCAGGTAGTTCTCTAACGAAAAAGGCAACGACGCGCCTTCAAAATCCCAGTCCGAAAACTCGCAGCGGAGCTCTCCGTTCTGGCGGCTGTACAGCGCCACGCCCCGCACACTCGGAAACTGCCGCAGGATGTTTTCATAAATGCGCAGAATTTGCGCCCGGCTGAAATTTTCATTCACAGCCTGCGTCACCTGCTGCAGCGCTTTCAGCATCAGCCGCAGCGTCAGTTCCGAAGAGATGGATGTTTTAATGGCCGGCAGTTTTCTGTGGCCAAAAGTAGGCAGCCCGGTCCAATTTCCGGACCTTTCTCTACCGGCCGTGATTTAGGGGAAGATGCCCAGCAGTTTGTAGGACTCCACGATTTTTCGGATAGCCGTCACAAAGGCCGCCGTCCTCAGATCTTCAATTTTTTTGTCCGAAAGATACGTTTCGCGGATTTTGTCGTAGGCCACCACCATCGTTTCTTCCAGACCAGAGTACACCAGGTCCAGCTCATCCGGACCGTTCTCCAGGGCTTTCACCAGAGCCTCGGGTATGCCGTTGTTCTTCGGTGCAATGCTGCGGATGGCTTCCAGAAGTTTGCGGTTGTTGGCCGCTTCGTAGCGTTTCTCCATCCGACCGAAGCGCACGTGCGAGAGGTTTTTCAGCCATTCAAAATACGATACCGTCACGCCGCCGGCATTCAGGTAGATGTCCGGAATAATCATCACCCCCTTTTTATTGAGGATGGCTTCCGCTTCCGGCGTCACGGGGCCGTTGGCGCCTTCGGCGATGATGCGGGCTTTTATGCGCGCCGCGTTGTCTTTATGAATTTGATTTTCCAGAGCCGCCGGCACAAGTATATCGCATTCCAGTTCCAGCCCTTCCTCCGGATTCTTTAGGTCTTTGCAGCCCTTGAAGCCGTAGAGCGTCCCCTTTTCGCGGAACCACCGGCTCAGCGCCTCCGGATCCACGCCTTTCGGGCAGTGCACCGCGCTGTTGTATTCCACCACACCCACAATGCGGGCCCCCGCCTCATGCAGAAATTTGGCCGCATGGTAGCCCACATTGCCCAGCCCCTGCACCACCACGGTTTTGCCTTCCAGGCCCGGGCTCAGCTTCAGTTTTTTCAAATCTTCTGCATAGCTCAGCGCGTGGCGCACACCATAGAACAGCCCCAGCCCCGTGGCTTCGCGCCGGCCCCGGATGCCGCCCTGTCCCACCGGTTTTCCCGTCACGCAGGCCAGCCCGTTCACGTCCATCGGGTTGAAGGCCATGTACGTGTCCGCTATCCAGGCCATTTCCCGTTCCCCTGTGCCATAGTCCGGCGCCGGCACATCAATGCCCGCCCCGATAAAGTTTTTCTTAATCAGCTCAGCCGTGTAGCGCCGCGTCACCTTTTCCAGCGTCTCCACATCATACTGCCGCGGATTGATCTTAATGCCGCCTTTGGCCCCGCCAAACGGCACGTCCACCAGCGCGCATTTGTATGTCATCAGCGCCGCCAGGGCCATCACCTCGTCCTGCGTCACGTGTTCGCTGTAGCGGATGCCGCCTTTGGTCGGCGTTTTGTGGTGGCTGTGTTCGGCCCGGTACGCCTCTATCACTTCCACCCGGTTTCCGATGCGCACCGGAAAGCGCATCCGGTACACGCTGTTGCAGAATTTAATCTGATCCAGAATGCCCTGATCCGCGTCCACAAACCGCGACGCCTTATCAAAATAAATCAGGACGTCCTCAAAAAATGATTTTTCGCGCTGTTGGTTGAGCTTTTTTCCCATGATTCAAAATTCAGGGCAAATGTATAGCCGCCTTTTCCGCAAATGCAAAACACCCGCCCTCCGGCCTTCCCACAGGACTTTCCGCGCCGCCGGGTCTTGCAGATGGAAGACCACCGGTGCCCATACCCTGCAACAAATTTTTTTTTCATTTTGGGCGTGCCCCCCGGCGCCTTTTCCAGGCGGCCGGGGGTCGGGCTGCTCCGGGCTCCGCGGCGCTCCGGCAATCCCTTCGGCCGCTCCGCGGCCTCAGGGCAGTGCCGGCGCGGTAGGCCCCCGGCGGCGCCCCACGCGCCGCCCTCCGCATCCCTCACGCACACCCCCGCCCCGCTTTCGCCTTCCTCTTTTGCGCTATATTTGCCCTCCCTTTTCGGGGTGTAGCGCAGCCCGGTTAGCGCGCCACGTTCGGGACGTGGAGGCCGGAGGTTCGAATCCTCTCACCCCGACTCCGTACGCCTTTTTTCCTTCCAAAAATGTGCGCCGCTATGCCAAACCATACCTATGCGGTTTCTGTAAATTTAAAGTCTTACCTTGACGGCTCTGCACCCCACCCACCCAAACACCTCAAAGCATGGATCCTTAGAATTTCATCTTCTTCTGCCTGCATTTCTTCGGGGCTCATCATGTTCTTTTGCAGCCTTGGCAGCCCCGCCTTTTTGCTGCGCGGGCAGAACAATCCCTCCATCACCACCCAGGACATCCTCTCCACCTCCACCTGTTCCGGACAGTTTCTGGCCGTCACCTACAGCGCCTCCGGCTCTTTCGCACCTGGCAACCAGTTCCGCGCCGAGTTGTCCAACGCCTTAGGGCAATTCAACAACCCGGTGGTCATCGGCAGCATTCCTTTCAACTTGGGGATCATTCCGGCCCAGGTGCCGCTCACCACCGGCCTGGGGCTCTACCGCATTCGGGTCGTCAGCACCAATCCGCCCGTCATCGGCACCCCCGCCCAGCAGCCCCTGCTCATCACCAACATTCCCCAGGCCACGCAGATTTTCCTCTGGCCCTCCGACTCCGCCTGCCTGGGCGATTCCATCCGGCTGTCCGTGGCCCCCGTGTTCAGTTCCGTGCAGTGGTCCAACGGCCTCAGCGGCAATCCTGTGTATGTGCACAGCACGGGCACTTACGCCGTCAAAACCAAAGACCTGGCCGGCTGCGAAGGCCGCGACACCGTGCAGGTCACTTTTCACGCCTGCCCCACGGTGCATCTTCCCCACATCCCCTCAGATTCCGGCGGGTGGCTGTTCCCCAACCCGGCCCGCCAGCAAGTGCAAGTTCAGCCGCCCTCCGCCAGCGCCGGGAGGCTAGAACTGCGCGCCGCCTCGGGCGCTTGGGTGCTCCGCCAGGCGGGCGGCCCGGAGGCCTTCACCCTGCACCTGGCCCATCTGCCGCCCGGCGTGTACACCGCCCTATGGTATCCTGCATCCGGCGCCCCACCCCTCCACACCCGCCTTATCCTCGCCTCAGCACCCCCCGGTCCCTGAGTAGCCGCACGAAGTGCGGCGTATCGCCAACCGGTCCCTGAGTAGGCTTGCACCGCAAGCCGTATCGAAGGGCCGGTAGTACAAACCCCAGGGTTACATGGGAAAAAGGCATAGACCGCACCGCGGCCCTGCAGGCCGCGCCAGGGCGGGGCTTCGATACGGCCCCTTCAGGGCCTACTCAGCCACCGCCCGCCGGCCCCTGAGTAGCCGCGCTTTGCGCGGCGTATCGCCAACCGGTTCCTGAGTAGCCGCACAAAATGCGGCGTATCGAAGGACCGGCCTAAACCCCACC
>JANWWP010000011.1 GCA_025055575.1 Flavobacteriales bacterium
TTTGATTATGACGGTGTGGTTCGATATGGCCAGAGAGGCGCCATTTGTGGGATTGGAGAGAACGAGGGTAAAAGACTCATCCGGTTCGCTCACCAAATCATCCACGATATTAACAGTTACATAAAGCGTATCCTGATTAAATGGAAACCATGTGAGCGTGGTGGGGGAAAAGATGTAATCTCCCGGTGGAGCAGCGGACCCCGGCACATCAGATACTGAAACGATGGTAGCTTCCACAGAAGGTTTATTAATAACGACCTTGGCAACATAGGTGCCTGAGTTTTCCTGGGTTTGGCCTGTGATACTAACAAAGCCGATGACCAGGGAGTCGTTGTCCTCGATGAAAATAACGGCTGAATCTATAGCACTAATGGCATTGTTAAGATTAGTAATTTTTAAAACGATGCGCTCCAGGGGTTCATTCAGGTTATCATCCACAAGGGAAACCGGGAAGTTCAGCGCTAATTGGGTGGTACCTGCAGGGAAAGTAAATGTTTGTGAGGCCAGCGTAAAATCAATGCCCTGCGTTGCGGTGCTGGTGGCGGCCACCACCACGGTGCCACTGGCATCCAAAGCCGGCACCTGGGAAATGCCCAAAGTAAGGATCACGTTCCCTGCGCCTTCCGAAACATTAACCACGGGAGGATCAAAAGTCACATTAGGGAAATTGGGTGCCCCGCAAAGAAACTGGCCGGTATTGAGGTCGCCGGGGGATGCCAGAACAGGACCAGTCCAAGTGAATTGTGGATAGGTTGTGCCCACCCCTACCAATTGGAGCGATTGCCCGACGGGCGTGTTCGTGCCCTCGGATACAGGAATTTCCTGAGCCGTCATACCATCGGCGGGGCCTGAAACAGCCGAAAGAGGTCCTTCATACGATAAAAAGTAATACACCGAATCGGAGCCAGCATAGCCACACTGGATGGGCGAATACACTAAGGCAAACCCATCGTTGGGGCCATTTTCAATATTGCTCACCGGAAACCATAGGGCGCCATATCCACACCCCTCATCATCCACGGTGCCCGAAAGCACGATAGGCGTTCCGTAGGGTTGCCCATTTTGGTCGTATAAAATAATCCGAAAACAGCTGAGGTCGGTTCCAGCCACTCCGGCAATTTCAAAACCTTCATCCTGGTCGGTGCCCACATTGTCGTAATGGAACTCATTCACCCACACCACAGGCGCCGGCGGGGTCACATTCTGGTCGTTATCCGCGATATGAAAAGCAAAAGTGGAATCACTGCCAATCAGGTCACCGGGCGTGGGGTTGCGCAGCGCAAACTCAAAAAACTCAAAAGGTTCCGGCTGACTGTCATCGGTGATAATTATCGAGATTGGCTGTGGCCCGTCTCCCGGATTAAAAATGAAAGTTTGGGTTGTGAAATTTCCTATATCAGCAGGGCTTCCGGTGGTGGATTTGAGAATCAATTGCACAGCATGGCTTCCCGATTGGAGATTGAGGGCTTCCACCCAGTAGCACGGTGGAAACAGGCCGACACTTTCTGACACCGTATCTATGGTTACCGGACATGTATTGCTGATTCGAAAAACCACCGGAGGGGTGCCACAAAAAAACTGAAACGGATTGAGGTCGCCGGAGGAAGCCAAAGACGGACTGGCCCAGTAGAATTCCACGTAGCTGGTGCCGTAACCTTGGAGCTGTAAAGAGTATCCCACGGGGGTGCTGCTGGTTTCCTGAACAGGAATAGCCACCGACATCATTCCGGCGGCCGGTCCATTAGCCGCCGTGAAGGTGCCTTCGTAAGACAGGAATTGCACCACCTGCACTGTGCCCGATTGCCCGCAGAGTCCCGGATTATACACCAGGGCCAGGCCATCGGGCGCTCCGTTCTGAATGCCCTGATGAGCAAACCACACAGCGCCCCAGCCGCAGCCTTCGTCATCAATCGTACCGCTCAGGTTCAGCGTGGCGTAAGACTGACCGTTGGCTCCATTATAAAACACAATTTGAAAACAGGACAAATCCGTTCCGGCCATGCCCGCAATTTCCACACCTTCTCCTTGGTCGGTACCCGTGTTGTCATAGTGGATTTCATTAATCCACACATTAAAAGCACTGCCTCCTTTGGGAGAGAGCTGTGAATTGGGCGTGGGGTATCCTTTGGCCGGCGGGGTATTCGCAAGCAAGATAAAAAAGGATAAAGTGGATAGCGATAGCTTTGAGTAGAGTTTTTTCATAAAAAGCAAGTTTTGATTATCAAAATTACAAAGATTATTTATGACCATTAAAAACTTTGTCCTGTGGGAGCGGAATTTCCAACTATTTGAAACCCTTTTCAGCATGTCTTGTAAAAACTATTTTTTTATTGGACAGTCATTCTTTCTCCATGGATTTCATGCAAGTTTGGCCATACTTGCCGGCCGCAATGTAGGCTGAATTACTCCCAAGAAGGCATTCTATGCAATAGAAATAAGGCCGGGAACAATTTTTATTTTTGCAGCATTGTTGCAAAAACCGCATATATTTTTCTTTATTGTTCTTTGGCTGACAGGTCATTCCAGCACTCATGCACAGGTGCGTGTTCTGAATGCCAGGGATTCCGGGCCTGTCAGCGGAGCCTCCGGGTACATTCATGAGGCGGGGGTCACTTTACGGGCTGATTCCATGGGATTAATTACTTGGTCAGGGCTCAAGCCCGGAGTTTTTCATATGCACGTTTTTGCCCCCGGATTCCGCTCTGCAGTGTTCACTTTTTCAGTTCCAAAAACCGGGGAAGACACTGTTTGGCTGATGCCAAGCCAGATGGATTTAATGCCCGTGACAGTAGAGGAAAGTCGATCACGCCTCACACCGGATGCCCACCCCCAGCCGGTGACCGTGGTGGAGCAGGAATTTATCGTCACCAGCGGCCAAAGCACATTGGCTGGGGCTTTAGCCACCCTGCCGGGAATTCAAACCCTCACCACAGGAACGGCCATCGCCAAGCCGCTCATCCGGGGCCTGGGTTTTAATCGGGTTGCGGTTTTTGACCACGGCATTCGTCAGGAAGGCCAGCAATGGGGCGCCGACCACGGATTGGAAATTGACGGTCCGGGAGTGGAGCGGGTGGAAATCATCAAAGGACCCGGAGCATTGTTGTATGGCGGGGATGCCATTGCCGGCGTCATCAGTTTACAACCCACTCATGAACTCCAGGAAGGCATCTTGAAATGGCGCAATACAGCCGCCTGGCGGTCAGTGAACAATGGTTGGCAATATGCATCGTATGGAAAAATTTTTTTAAGGCCGGTGCTCGTTTCCGGCGGCTTTTCAGGACAGGACTTTGGCGATTTCCGCGTTCCGGCTTCGGATTTTGTGTACAATGGCTTTCGCTATCCTTTGGCAGGCGGCCGGGTATTGAATACCGCCGGCCGGGAAAAAAACGCCCGTTTCTCCCTTGGGCTACACCGGCCTTGGGGCTTCGTCAGTGTGTACGGATCGTATTATCACCTGAAAGCCGGATTTTTCTCAGGCGCCCATGGCATTCCTTCGCCGGCAGACCTGTTGGACGATGGAAAGCCCCGGGATATTCGATATCCTTACCAGGATATACGGCATCTCAAGGTCATCCACAATGGCAATGTGCGCGCCGGACGTCATTATGTGGCCTGGGATGTGGGCTTCCAGAACAATCTGCGGCAGGAATTGTCCCTGCCCCACAACCACGGCATTCCGGTTTCTGCGGCTGGCAATGTGGAGCATTTGTTCCGTCTGATCACGGTTTCAGGACAGGCACGATTCCATCAGAACATTTCCCGGCGCCTGGACGGAATTCACGCCATTTCTGGGCAATTTCGACATAATAAAATAGGAGGATTTGAATTCCTGATACCCGACTTTCGCGACTGGGAAGCGGCAATCTCTTCCTTGCTGAAGTGGAAGGCTTCCGGGGCAGTATTTGTGACGGCAGGCCTTCGCGGGGATGTGGGCCGCTTGTTTTCCGAGCCTTACTACCGACAAATGTATGACAACGGCCTGCCTTCCTACTTAGAAAGAGCCGCGCCCCAACTCCGGCGCAGATTTTTTAATCTCTCCGGCGCCACAGGTCTCAGATTTTCTCCGGGAAATGGGCACCATGCGCGGCTGCACCTGGGCTCTTCCTTTCGCATGCCCACCGTGGCAGAACTGACCGTAAACGGTATGCACCACGGCACTTTCCGTCACGAAAAAGGGGACAGCACCCTACGTCCTGAACGCAGCCTTCAACTGGATGTGGGCTATGAATGGAATACAGAAAAAGTAACCCTGAACTTGAGTGGCTTTTGTAATTATTTTATTGGGTTTATTTATCTAAATCCCACAGCACAGTTTTCACCTCTGCCAGAAGCCGGCATCATTTGGCAATATGAGCAGGCAGACGGCTTGCATACCGGTTTGGAATGGCACCTAGACTATCATCCAGTGTCGGCCTGGCATTTAGAGTTTTTGGGGCAGGGAATTTATACCCTAAATCCGCGCACCGGCTATTCCTTTCCGCTTATGCCTCCGGCTTCTGCAGCCATACGGACGGAATATCAGATGAAGGGTTGGGGGCAGACTTTTCGAATGACCCCCGGGGCGGAAATACGCAGCGCGCTCCCTCAGTGGTTGTATGCCCGAAACGAAATGTTTACTCCAGGATACATCCTCCTCCACATCTACCTCCGAACAGAGTTTAAATTTTCACAAGGCGTGGCCTCCTTGATGTTGCGCGCGGATAACCTTTTCAACGCACGGTATTTTAATCATCTCAGCATGTGGCGCTATTTGGGTTTGCCTGAGCCGGGACGCAATTTTCAAGTTCTTTTAAACCTCCCTCTGGAAATTCCGATGAGAAAAAAGAAGCCCAAATAAAACAGGGTGTTATTCTTTATTAATGTTTTAAATACTTTAGATACTGCGGGCTAAATATTCCGTTCGTGCACAAGGCGAAATAATTCCAGGAGTCTTGCCCGCCCGGTGTCGGTAATATCCGCCTGATGTATAATGGAGACCGCCTGCTGATACAGGCTTTCTGCCTTGTCTTGGGCCATTTTCAGAGCCCCGCTGCGCTCAAAGATTTCCAAAGTTTCCTGGACTTTCTTTTTCAGGTCGGATTCTTGCCGAAGTTCAGATAGAATTTTTCGATCATCCGGGGATGCGTTTTCGCTCGCCAATATGTACAACAGCGTTTTTTTGTTTTGGATAATGTCGCCGCCCCGCACTTTGCCAAACCTTTCGTCGCCAAACGCATCCAAAATATCATCCCGAATCTGAAAAGCCAGGCCCAGACGAATACCGGCCTGATACAGGGCTTCCTCTGTTTCCGCTGTGGCGCCCCCGGTGAGCGCGCCCAATTGTAGGGCACAACCTAAAAGTACTGAAGTTTTGTATTCAATCATTTTCAAATACTGGTCAGCCTTTACTTCTCCTTGATTTTCAAAATCCATATCCATTTGCTGCCCTTCAATGATACGGATGGCGGTTTGGTTGAACAGGGCAATGGAACGCGGCAGGAGAACCGAAGCCAGGCCTTCTGTCAGAAAAATTTGACAATAAAATACCATGGCATCTCCGGACAAGATCCCGGCATTGAGGCCAAATTTTTCGTGCACCGTGGGCTTTCCACGCCGAAGACTGGCGCCGTCCATGATGTCATCGTGCACCAGAGTGAAATTGTGAAACAACTCCAGGGCATAGGCCTGGCTCAGGTGTTCGCGCCAGCGACCGCCCACGGCATCACAGGCCATCAGAAAGAGCAAAGGGCGAATGCGCTTGCCGCCCAAGCGCATGATGTATCGAATGGGCTCATACAAACCTTCAGGCTCGGCCTGGAATGTCACCTGCGAATGAAATGCTTCATACTCGGAAACATATTCGCGAAATGCGGATGGGACTTGTGCTAACCAATTCATAACCGGCACAATCTATCTTGATATTAATGAGATGTTAATGCCGGCAAAGAAAACACGCCGGCTGTAAATGGAATGCCATGGATTTCTGGAATTCTTGCTTGGTCAAAAACTCAGAAGGAGCCAAAGGTAGGTCATCGTAATTTAGCTGCATGAAAAAGCGTCTATTTTTCTATTTCCTGCTCTGGGCTATGGCTCCTCTTCACGCTCAGGACAAGGGCAAGCTTCAGCCCGTCAAGCCCGGTTATTACCAAAACGTCATCATGCGCGGGGTGGAACAGGAAGAAGCGCAAGAACCCAAAGAAGTATCCTTCCGGTATAAAATAGATCTCCAAAGCCGACCGAACATCTTAAATGACCTCAAGGCCTATCAACAGATTTGGCATTTGAAGCCCGTATCCCAAGGCAACACCGGCACCTGCTGGTGCTTTGCCACCACATCTTTTTATGAGTCGGAGATTAAAAGGCTCACTGGTCAGGAACTGGATTTAAGCGAAGCCTGGCCCGTGTATTGGGAATATGTGGAAAGAGCGATCTACTTCGTGGAAAAACGCGGTCAGATGGTTTTGGGTGAAGGCAGCGAAACCAACGCCTTGGCACGTCTGTACAAAAAATATGGCGTGGTGCCTGCCGCGGCCTACACAGGCCTTAAAGGAGGAAGAAAGATCCATACCCATGCCAAGATGTTTTCAGAAATTGAGGCCTTTCTCAAACACGTGAAGGAAATAGGCTTATGGGACACCTCTGTGGTGGTGCGCACAGTGCGCCAGATTCTGGACTACCACATGGGCCCTCCGCCCACACGCATCACTTGGAACGGACGCACTATGACCCCCAAGGAATTTTTAAGGGACGTGGCCAAACTGAATCCTGAGGATTATGTGGACCTCATGTCGCTGCTGAGTATTCCCTACTACACCCAGGGTGAATATCCGGTTCCTGACAACTGGTGGCACGATGGTTCGTATTACAATGTGCCCCTGGATGTGTTCATGGAAAGCCTGAAAACGGCTGTCCGCAATGGGTTCTCTGTGGCCCTGGGCGGGGATGTCAGCGAGGCCGGCTTAGAAACTGAGGCCCAGGTGGCGGTGGTGCCCACTTTTGACATTCCGTCCGCATACATTGACGAACATGCCCGTTATTTTCGTTTTGCCAACGGAAGCACCACAGATGACCATGCCATGCACGTGGTGGGGCACGCCACAGCTCCGGATGGAAGTTTTTGGTTTTTGCTCAAAGACAGCGGCAGCGGTTCGCGCAATTGCGGTGAACAGTGTCCCCAGTTTGGATATTATTTCATGCACGAAGATTATGTGAAATTAAAAATGATGACCGCCACCCTTCATAAAAGTGCCATAAAGGACCTACTGACACGTTTCCAGAAATTGTAATATTCCGTTTTGATGAACTCGGCCCAATGGCTTGGCAATAGCGGGGAAGATGACCCTGACGTACACTTCATGCGCAAAGCGTTGGACGAAGCGCTGGCCGCTTATGAGAAGGACGAAGTGCCTGTGGGCGCAGTGGTGGTACATAAAAACCGTATTATCGCAAGAAGCCACAACCTCACGGAAACTCTTACCGATGTGACCGCCCATGCCGAAATGCAAGCCATTACGGCAGCGGCTTCGGCCCTTAGTTCCAAATATTTGGAAGAATGCACGCTGTATGTGACTTTGGAGCCTTGTCCCATGTGCGCCGGCGCGCTTCGGTGGAGTCAACTTGGACGGTTGGTGTATGGAGCTGACGATGAAAAAAGCGGTTTTATGCGATGGGGTGCAGCCATGCTGCATCCCAGGACTGAACTTCGCAAAGGAGTCCTGAAAACCGATTGCGCAAGACTCATGACAGAATTTTTTAAGGGCAAAAGATTCAAAATCTGAAGCCATGAATAAACTTTTTCTCCTGGACGGGTATGCCCTCTTGTACCGTTCTTATTATGCCTTTATTAAAAATCCGCGTATTACCACGAAAGGTCTGAACACCTCGGCCATCTTTGGATTTTCCAACACCCTTCTGGACATTTTGGAAAAGCAACAGCCCTCGCACCTGGCCGTCTTGTTTGACCCGCCAGAGGAAAAATCCGACCGGGGCCTTCTGTTCGAGCAATATAAGGCCCACCGGGATCCCATGCCCGAAGATTTAAAATCTTCTATTCCTTACGTATTTGAATTACTGGATGCCGCACGTATCGCATGGTTCATGTTGGACGGCTTCGAAGCCGATGACCTGATAGCCACTCTTGTTCGAAAATTTTCGGCCCCTGACACGGAAATTTTTATTGCCACACTCGACAAAGATTTAGCCCAACTGGTAGGGGCCGGTGTTTTTTGGTATAAGCTTGGGCGCATGAGCGCGCCCGATGAAATTCTGGACGCCCAGGCGGTATGCCAAAAATTTGACATTGAACACCCTTCCCGCGTGGTGGATCTCATAGCCCTCATGGGCGACACCAGTGACAATATTCCCGGTGTCCCGGGCATTGGAGAAAAGACGGCCTTAAAGCTTTTAAAAGAATTTGGTTCCCTGGAAAACATTCTAAAAAATACGCACAAACTCGAAGGAAAACTCAAGGAAAAGATAGAACAGGGTAAGGCTCTGGCCGAACTTTCTTTTTTGCTCGCCACCGTAAAATCCGATGCGCCTTTGCAGGTGAGCCTGGAGCAAATGAAGATCAAAGAACCTGATGTTCCGCATTTGAAAGAGCTTTTCCAGAAATTGGAATTCAGGCAGATTGCTAAACGCTGGCTTCCCATGGAAGATGACGTCCGATCCCAGACGTTGCAACTTTCCTTGTTTGAGGAAAAGGGGCCGACCGCCCCACCCCTGTTTTCTACATCGGCCACAACACCCCATCAATATAAGATTGTGGGATCCTCGGAAGAACTGGAGCGCTTTGTGGAACAGCTCATGAACCAAAAGGCCGTATGCTTGGATACCGAGACGGATGCTTTAAATAGCCAGGAAGCGCACCTTGTGGGGATTGCTTTCAGCTGGAAGGCCCATGAGGCCTATTTCATTCCCATCAGCGAAAGTCCTTCTGAACGACAGGCCCAGCTGGAGAAACTGCGTCCTTTTTTCCAAGCACCGCAGGTGCGAAAAGTGGCCCATAACCTCAAATTTGATATGGCCGTGCTCAGAAACCATGGTCTCGAAATGGCCCCTCCCTGGGAAGATACCCTTCTGATGCATTACATCCTGGACCCTGAAGCCCGGCATAGTATGGACTTTTTGGCCAAGGCTTTGCTCAACTATGAGCCGATTGCCATTGAGACGCTGATTGGGCCCAAAGGGCCCAACCAGGCTTCCATGCGTCAGGTGCCCTTGGAAAAATTGGCCGAATATGCCGCCGAAGATGCCGACGTTACATTTCAGCTGTGGCTAGCTCTGCGAGGCCAACTGGAAGAAAAAGGCGGCGTGCCTGTGTATGAAAAAATTGAATTGCCCCTGGTTCCAGTTTTGGAAGATATGGAACGCACCGGTGTAGCGGTAGATACCCGCTACCTGGCCAGCCTCTCCGAAGATTTTACCAAAGAGGCTCACATTTTAGAAAAAGAAATATTTGACCTGGCCGGCACCTCCTTCAATATTTCGTCCCCGAAGCAGCTGGGCGAAATTCTTTTCGACCGTCTGAAACTGGATCCCAAAGCCAAGCGCACCGGGAAAACAAAACAATATGCCACGAGCGAAGATGTGCTGGAAGGCCTTGCAGGCCGTCACCCCATCGTGGTTAAAGTGTTGGAATATAGAGAAATTCAAAAGCTGAAATCCACCTATGTGGAGGCTTTGCCTGAAATGGTGAATCCGCGCACGGGACGCATCCACACCAGTTTCAACCAAACCATAACGGCCACAGGCCGATTAAGCAGCAACAATCCCAATCTCCAAAACATTCCCATACGCACACCCCGAGGCCAGGCCATCCGCAAAGCCATTGTGGCCTCCCGACCCGACTACAGGCTTCTGTCTGTAGATTATTCCCAAGTGGAACTCCGCATCATCGCCTCCCTGAGCGAAGAGGAAAATATGATTCGGGCTTTTTTGGAAGGCCAAGATATTCATGCGGCCACGGCGGCACGGCTCTTTGGGGTACCTTTGGAAAAGGTTTCCAAGGACATGCGAAGTAAGGCGAAGATGGTGAATTTTGGGATCATTTACGGTATCACCCCCTTCGGACTGGCTCAGCGCACCGGCTTATCCCGCACGGAAGCCGGGGCCATCATTGACCAGTATTTTCATCAATATCCGCGCATTCGCACTTACATGGATAGGCAGATTGCCCTAGCTCGGGAAAAAGGTTATGTTGAAACCCTTTTTGGACGCCGCAGGTATCTGCGGGACATCCATTCCGCCAATCCCACCGTCCGGGGCTTTGCCGAGCGCAATGCCATCAACGCGCCCATCCAGGGCACCGCGGCCGACATCATCAAACTGGCGATGATTCAGGTGCATCAAAAATTAAAAGAAAAAAAACTGAAAACCCAGCTTGTATTACAAGTGCATGACGAATTGGTGTTGGATGGTCCTGAATCTGAGATGGAAGAAGTGCAACCCTTGGTGCAACATTTAATGGAAACGGCCTGCTCTTTACGGGTGCCCCTGGCCACCGAAAGCGGGGTAGGACGCAATTGGCTGGAAGCGCACTAAAAAATGTTGTGAGGAGAATTCTCTTTTTAATAAATATTGTATTTGCACTGGGGTTGGCCGCGGCTTTGGCGGCTCCATATGTGAATCCCGCTCAATTTTATCCATTAGCCTTCTTTGGCCTCACAGCCTATTTCTGGATGGCGGTCAATCTGCTTTTTGTATTGCTGTGGATCATTTTGCGTTTTCGAAATATTTGGCTTAGTGGGGTTTTGCTTGTGGCGGCCACGCCGGCTTTACGCCACATGGTGGCCTTCAATTGGAAAGAGCAAATCCTGGGAGGCGCCGAGGGCGTCACAGTCATGTCTTTTAATGTCCGTCTCTTTGGTCTGTATGATTGGAAAAACAACATCCGCCACCGCAACGAAATTTTAAATTTTTTGAAAAAACAGGAGCCGGATATTCTGTGTTTTCAAGAATTTTTTTTGGATAAAAGCCGTCGTTTCAGCACGGAGGACACCTTAAAAAAATTATTGCGCGCCCGTCACAGCCATTTTGAATACGCGTCTTCTCTTCAAAACACCCAATTTTGGGGCGTGGCCACTTTTTCCCGTTTTCCCATCCTGGGCAGGGGAAAAATAAAATTTTCCGGGTCCAAAGGAAATATTTGTATTTACAGCGATATCCAAATAGGTTCTCACATCGTGCGCGTGTATAACGTGCACTTTGAATCTTATCATTTACCAGAAGAAAAGTTAGATCGCCTGGCTGATGATTTGCAGGAAAACCCTGGTTATTGGTGGGGCGTCTTCCGGCGTATGGCCCACAGTTATGAGCGACGGGGCCGTCAGGTGGACAGTGTGGCCCGGTCCATTGCCCAAAGCCCTTATCCCGTGATTGTGTGCGGCGATTTCAACGAACTTCCCACTTCTTATGTGTATCGCCAAATGTCCCACGGACTGCGGGATGCCTTTCTGGAATCCGGCTTTGGCCTGGGCATCACTTACGCAGGCCGCATTCCTTTTTTACGCATTGACTATATCCTGCACTCCCCGGAAATCCAATCTTCACGGTTTCAGGTGTCGCACGTGCGGATGTCCGATCATTATCCGATCAGCTGCAGTATTCGTTTAGTGGAATAATGCCGGGGAGTAAAACGTTTGGCCCCTGAAAGTTCATTAAAAAACAAACCCGGATATTGGCATTCGCAGTAGTCCATAGAAACTCCTGTTTAATGTGTCCGTGCATAACCTCAGAAGCTAGGGCGTCCAAGCCTACTTTTGCACCTGCGTGGAAAGCCCTCGGACAGCATTTCGCCCAACCCGCTCGTTGAAGAACATCCGACGACTATTCGCTTACTTAAAGCCTTACAGGTGGCACTTTGCCGGAGGGCTGGCGGCTCTTTTTGTAAGCAGCATCACTTCCTTAGCCTTGTTCAATCATGTAGGCCACCTTATCGATGCCCAGTCTGGGGACTCGGTGCTAGACACAGGCCGGGTGGTTTTGTGGCTGGGAGGCATCTTGGTGGTGCAGGCCTTGGCCTCTTTTGCCCGCATTCGTCTCTTTGCCCATGTCACAGAAAATACCGTTGCCGCGTTGCGCCAGGACGCCTTTTCTTCTCTGATTTTAAAGCCTATGGTCTTTTTCAGCGAAAAACGTGTGGGAGAAATTACCTCCCGTTTATCGGCTGATATAACTTCCATTAAAGACACCCTCACCAGCATCCTGGCTGAATTTATCCGGGAAATCATCATCATTTCGGGCAGCGTCCTGATTATGGCATGGACCTCCTGGCAATTGGTGTTGTTCATGCTGGGGGCCTTGCCCCTCATGGCCGGTGTGGCCGTGGTGTTTGGCCGGCGAATTCGCGCCCTCTCCAAAGAAGCCCAGCAGCAGGCGGCCGAAGCCAACACCATCGTGGAAGAGGCCCTCCAGGCTATTGCCTCCGTGAAGGCTTACACAGGGGAGCTCTTTGAAATGGCCCGCTATGGCAAAAAAAATGAAGCGATGGTGCAGTTGGGCTTGCGAAATGCAGGATTCAGGGCTCTTTTTGCCACGCTGGTGGTGGTGTTGCTTTTTGGAGCTGTAGTGGCCATTGTCGGCTTTGGCGCATCGCTGGTAGCCCAAGGTTTGATCACCCATGGGGATTTGTTCAAATTTTTTCTGCTTTCCGTTTTCATGGGAGCTTCCATCGGCGGCCTCGCTGAAACTTGGGGTGGATTACAAAAAGCTTTGGGGGCCACTGAAAGCCTTTTTGAACTGATGGATTTCCCGCCCGAATATCCGACCGGCGCCAAAAAGCCTGAACCTGGCGCCTTTAACCTCCGGGATGAGATTCATTTTCAAAATGTTTCTTTTGCTTATCCCACCCGACCCGACAAATCTGTTATCCAAAATCTCAACCTGCATCTGCCCGCCGGAAAAATTACTGCCCTCGTGGGGCCCAGCGGTGCGGGCAAAACAACCCTCACCGCCCTATTGCTTCGCTTTTATGAACCCAATGAAGGCCTCATCTCTGTGGGCGGCACAGACATTCGACAGATGGACCTTGCCCTGTATCGAAGCCGCATCGCCATTGTACCGCAGGATATTGTACTTTTTGGAGGAACTGTATTTGAAAACATTCTCTATGCCCGTCCGGAGGCTCGGCGCGAGGAGGTGGAAGAAGCTGCCCGCAAAGCGCATGCCCACGAGTTTATCTCCACCCTGCCTCAGGGCTACGACACGGTGGTGGGCGAACGTGGCACCCAACTGTCCGGAGGCCAACGACAACGTGTGGCCATGGCCCGGGCTTTCCTCAAAAATCCGGACATCCTGATTCTTGATGAAGCCACCAGCGCCCTTGATTCCGTTTCTGAAGCCATGATTCAGGACGCCCTGGCCCTTCTGATGCAAGGACGCACCACTCTGGTAGTGGCCCATCGCCTCAGCACGATACGTCAGGCCCATCAAATTCTGGTGCTCGATAAAGGCCGTCTGGTGGAACACGGCACCCACGATCAACTCATAGCGCGACCCGATGGATTGTACGCTCACCTGTTCGCACTCCAAAGCCGTCATTCTGTAATGGCCCTGGGAGAGAGTTAGAATGCATGGGGTTAAGCAAGATTCCCCTTTCCGGAACTCTTTCGAAAATCTATTTTATTATTCTTTGTGGTCACTTTTTAATTCAATTCTATGAAAACTGTGGCTCTTTTGATGGTCTCCAATATTTTCATGACATGGGCCTGGTACGGCCATTTGAAAAACCCTTCTCAACCTCTGGTAAGGGCTATTCTGATAAGTTGGGGCATTGCATTCTTTGAATATTGTCTTACCGTGCCGGCCAACCGCATGGGATATGGCGCGTTTTCCGTGTTTCAACTCAAGGTGATCCAGGAAGTCATCACCCTTTTGGTCTTTTCGGTGTTCGCTGTTTTTTACCTGAAAGAGCATTTTCAATGGAATCACGGGGTGGCCTTTCTTCTCTTGGTGGGGGCCGTGTGGTTTGCTTTCAAAAAAAATATCTAAGGATGGCTCATCTCATCCCCTAAATTTGCGGAAATATGTTTAAAAAGCCCGCCATTTTTGGTATTTTCTTCGTATTTCATGGCGTCCTATTACAAGGCCAAAAGGAAAAAATTCCTGCAGACATTCTGTCCTTTCTGAACCAATACCGCAGCCCCTCTAATCCGCACTACTGGAAAAACAGAAAACCCTATGAGGGTTACTGGCAACAAGATGTGGCCTATTACATTCAGGCCAGAATTGATGAAAAAACCGACGTGGTTTCTGGAAAGTTGCATCTCATGTACCATAACAACTCTCCTGACCCTCTGGATTTTGTTTATTTCAATCTATATCAAAACGCATTCCAGCCAGGCAGTTATCTGCACGACCTGACACTCAACAACGGAGTACGGCCCCGTTATGGGCGTTACGAATCTCGGAAGCTAGGAACCACGGTGGATGTGATTCAATGCGAGGGCCAAGATCTACGGACGGAAATGGACGGCACCATCCTGAAAGCCTGGCTGCCCAGGCGATTGGAGCCTGGAGAAAATGCCCATTTTTACCTGGAATTCAAAACATACTTCGACAACGGGGGCACTCAGAGGCGCCGGATGAAGCTGTTTGATGCCTTTGGCTACAAGCATTACGACGGTGTGCACTGGTATCCGCGTATGGCTGTGTACGACAGGAAATTTGGCTGGTGCACGGACCAGCACCTGGGGCATGAATTTTATGGGGATTTTGGAGCTTATTATGCAGAGTTAGACTTTAACAGCCAGTTCGTGGTGGAAGCCACCGGCGACAACATCAACCGGGAGGAGGTGCTTCCACGCGCCTTGCGCGAAAAACTGGACCTTCGGAATTTTGCCAGGAAGCCTTGGAATTCCCCGCCCACCGAGATAATTCCTTACGACAGCGCCAGTCGAAAAGTGTGGAAGTTTGCAGCACTTAATGTACACGACTTTGCCTGGACGGCGGACCCCACATACCGCATTGGTGAGGTGTTTGACGGGCCCTGGAAAACCGTCGCCTTGGTGCAGGAACCCCACGCTGCCGGTTGGCAGAATGCGGCTAGTTTTGCAATGCAAGTCATCAAAACCTATTCCCGCGACTTTGGCCCTTATATTTATCCTAAAATGGTGGTGGCCGATGCCCGGGATGGCATGGAATACCCCATGCTGACACTGGATGGTGGCTACGACCCGGATTATCGTGACCTGCTGGCCCATGAAATTGGTCATAATTGGTTTTTTGGCATGGTGGGCAACAACGAAACCTACCGGGCTGCTTTAGACGAAGGCTTCACGCAATTTCTCACCAGCTGGGCATTAGAAAAAATAGACGGTCCCTACTATGTCCAAAATCCTTATAAGTCAGCTTACTTACGCAGGTTTATCCCCAAAGCTAAAGTGCGGGAAGGCGAAGTTTTCAATGGCTACATGGCCGATGCCATCCATCAGACCGAGGTGCCTATCAACACCCATAGCGATAAATTCAACGGAGCCTTGGGCCATGGCGGTGGATATCGGCAAGTGTATTACAAAACCGCCACCATGCTTTACAACCTGCAATATGTTCTGGGGGACGAAGTTTTCCTGAAAGCGCTGCAATTTTACTTTAACCGTTGGTACCTCTGTCATCCCTACGAGGAGGACTTTGTGGCCGCTGTGAGAGATTTTACAAAAGCCGATATCGTATGGTTTTGGGACCAGTGGTTCACCACAACAAAAACTATTGACTATGCCATAACCCGCGTCCGCAAGACAAAAGAAGAGGATGTGTATGCCATCACTTTTCGCCGGAAAGGCCGCATGGAAATGCCGCTGGAGTTCACGGTGACGGCCCGAGATGGGAGCGAAAAAAGTTATCTCATTCCCAACACTTGGTACGAAAAGCCCATTCCGGCGAGCATGGAACGACTTCCCCGGTGGATTGGGTGGGACAACATCCGGAAAACGTACACCGCCACACTGCGTGTGCCCGGAGGTATTAAAGCCCTTAGAATAGACACCAGCGCCCGATTGGCGGATGTGTACCGCTTGGACAATGCCCGGCCCATGCCCCAATCGGTGCAGTTTGACCACGGCCTACCCCTGCCCCCCGATTACAAATCTTATCAGACATACATCCGTCCCGATCTGTGGTACACGGGCCTGGACGGCTTGCGTCTCGGGGTGCGGATGCGGGGCGATTATTATCAAAAATTCCATTTGTGGGAATTGGGGGTGTGGGCTCCCACATTTCTTCTACGGCAGGTTAACCGGCCTTTTTATGCCAATCCAAAACCTGAGCCAGTACATGCATTCTTTAAATATCAAACGGCGCTGGATACTTGGTGGCGGGGACTTTCGGTACAAGCCGAAGCCCGCTGGCTGGATGGCCTGCGGATGGGCCAAGCAGGCTTCTCCCGGCTGAATGACAACCGAAAATGGCGGGTGTTTGCATTTGTAAAAGCAATGTACCGCGACCGCAACGGCTTGGATTACCTGATTTTTCCGGGTTTTTGGAGCTACAACCGGTGGAATGTCACGGGCAATTCGGGAGTTCAATACACATATCAATATCCGCGTGCCCAAGGCTCATGGACTTTGAAATTGCGCGGCGGATTGCCTGGCACTTCGGCTGATTACCAGCAAGTGTCTCTAGAAAATGTGCACAAACACCGCATTTGGCGTCTGGAACTGCGATCGCGCTTTTTCGTCATGTATGGCACCGGACGACGGCTTCCCATGGAAAGCGCTTTATACCTAGCAGGCGCCAGTCCGGAGGACATGATGGACAATCCCTGGGTCAGAAGTTATGGGTTTTTTCCAGAAGTCATGACCACCTTCGGCGCTTATCTGAATAATTTTCACTATGGCGGGGGGCTCAATCTGCGCGGTTACAGCGGGTACCTCGCCCCTTTCAATCACGGCGGGGCCCAATACCTCACTTTCGCCTCCAACAGCGGGGCCGCTTGCAACCTGGAATTGGATCTCGATGAACTGGTGGTTTGGAAACCTCGTTTTTCAAGAAATTGGCTGCATTGGGACATTTATTTATTTGCCGATGGTGGCATCATCAATGCCTATCGCGAAGGGCATCACATCCGACCCGCTGGAATTCGCATGGATGCTGGCGCTGGTTTGGCAATGACTATTAAAAAATGGGGGCCATGGACCCAAACCACCAAGCCCCTTACCCTACGTTTCGATGTGCCTTTCTTCCTGAACACCCCGCCTGCAAATGAACCTAAATATTTGGATTTTCGCTGGCTGATGGGTATCCAGAGAGCCTTTTAATAGGGTTAAGCCGCCACGGGAACAACGTCTGTGGGCTTCGACTCCCGATTTCCAAATCGCAATCTATACTTAAAATTCATTTTTTCCCGATAGCCCTCATTCGATAAATAGGTTAAAATAAAAAAATACGAGAGAAAAAATGGCAATAATGGCATCCTGTAACGCACCAAAGCACCAAAGTTAGCCGTAGTGAAACCCACAATAAAGGCCACAAAAATCGAAAAAGTGAAACATAATGTTAAAATAGGATCTTTAAAGGTCGAGGTAAATAAGCCAAAAAATCTGAGTCGGATTAGAGAATAAATTGTAAATAAAAGCAAATACAAATTTTCAAGTCCCGAAAAAACCATCACTGGACTTCGGCTTTCCCATAGAAAAGGCCGGTACAGCCCCGCTATAACGGCCACGGGAAATTTGCTTAAAACACCTGTGTAACTAGGATCCACCTCGCCGATGTCGAAAAAATTTTCTCCGTATTGCTCCGCACGCTGCAAATCTTTTCGAATAACAGCCGCTGTCTCAATAGCTTCCTTCGTGGATCCGTATTTTCCGCCGGCAGAGGAAGTATAAAAATTAATTAATATGATTCCCGTCACAAAAAGCACAAATGGAAGCACAAGCACCCGGAGTACTTTGCTTTGAATTCTCTGCAATCGGGCAAAAGAGGCCCAAAACAAAAGACCAGGAAATAAGGCCAAAAGCAAATAAGGCTTAATGTTAAATAATAATACAGAAAATATTAGCAATGGAATAATTTTAAAAACTTTCTTTTTAGGGGCAAAAAAGAAATCATAAAATGAGACGATAACCTGGCAAATACAATACACCGAAATCGTATCTTTCATAATTCCAGAAGCCCAGAAAGCCAGAGAAGGCAGAAATAAAAAAGCCAATGCAAGAAGATTGGTTAAAGGAGGAAAAAGGGAGGAAAATAATTTAAAACAACGCCAGATACCTTGATAACATATATAGGCCATAATCAAAGTGGTTCCGAGAAAACTTTTAAATGTAATAATGGTAAAGAAAGAGGCAATCCGAACCACATTAAAATTCTCCGGTTTTTTGGTCATGTGGGTGGGCGGCCACAAGGTGTCATAATCAAAGTAAGAAATATATTTAAGAAAAGTCATTTTGTTAAAAATTAAATCAAAAAACAAAATAGGATTTTTAAAAAATAGATTGGTCATGGCTATGCAGCCACTCATATAGTCTATGGTATCTCCACCATTGTAATAATACATATAAACAAATGCAAAAGCAAGACCGCCTAAAAGTTTGAAAATCAATCCTCGGGTATAAAATCGATAAATGGGATCCACCATCACCCGGTTTTGCTGCCGGATATAACTGAACAAAATAAATCCCACAAAAAGGACAAAGCCTACAAGGAAATCCAGAGCGCTGATGCTTCTAAATTCAACTTCTACCATATTCTAAGATGTATTCGTAAAATTTTTTGGCCTGATTTTCCCTTGAGAAAGATCCGTAATTCACCGGACGCGTCATAAAAGCCTCCTGTTGTCCATTTTTCCAGGCTTGAAACAACTGAGTCCAAAACTGGCAGGATGTATTCTCGTCCGAGAACATGAATCCCGTTTGAACAGCTTCAAGGATTTCTTTTACGGTGCCTCTATCTTCCCTAAAAATAAAAATAGGCCTTTTCAGAGCAATATATTCATAAAGTTTTGCAGCGGAACCGTCCAACGTTCCATTGGCTAAAAATAAAAGTACATGACTGGAGCTGGCTTCAATTAAAGCTTCTTGGCGGGGTATTCGAGGAAGAATTTCCAACCCAAATGATGTATTTTTAAAAGCTTTTTTAATGCGTTCTGAAAAGGCTTTTCCTCCGATAAATCTGAATACGACCTTCTGTGCAGGAATCTTTTGAGCCCGGGTGCAATTCTCAAAAAAACGAACAAAATCCTCCAGGGGCTGAAATGGATAAAGCGAACCCAGATAACCAATAATAAATGTTTCTGATTTTTCATTGAGACGCGGTACAAAGCCCAGAAATTCTAGCTCCTCAAATCCATTATACACCACCTCCACTTTTTTACCCAAAAATTCCTCCAGCTGCTTTTTTAGGGCGGGTGTCACTGTGATCACTAAGGAAGCCGACCGGACCATTTTCTTTTCCAACCTTCGTAATACTCCAAGGAGTAAAATTTTTTGGATGATATTCATATGAGGGACAGCAGAGTTGCATGACCACCCATCACGGTAATCAGCCGCCCAGGGAATACCTGTCTCTTTATGAAGCAAATAGGCATAACGGAAAACTATAAATGGCTCGCCCGTGGCTATGATCATAAACACATCCGGGTTTTGCTCCAGAAACGCACGCGCTTCATATAAAATATCTCTCGTGCTGTCCAGGCGCCTGATAAAATATGGAAAAATATAATAAAAGAAAGTCAGGCTTTTTTGTATTAATTTCAAAAGCGGGCTGGCAGATTTTCTTAAAATGATTCTATCTCTTAAATTGGGTTTGAAATTACAATAATGTACAAGAGCCTTACCGTAAACTTTAATTTGATCTTTGTTTTGGGGATTTACGAAATAATCTTCAGGTGCAGTAAGTTTTTCTTTCCATTTTCTGCAGAACACGTGGACTTCAAACTTTTCAGAGTCCACATGCCGGCACCATGAAGCTGGGCGCTCAGCCCCAATAGAATTGTAGGGTGGAAAATCGTTGCAAATAATAACTATTTTCTTCTTCATTCAATTAAACCACCAACCAACCTTTTAATTTTTCGATAAACCTTGTTGTGGAAGGATAAAATGTATGGGGCACTGGCTCTGCTTTCATGATTTCTTCCCATTCCTCACGCGTGAATTCGAATTTTTCACAAGCAAAACGTATGAGGCTCTCTCTTTCTTTGGGCTCTATGACTGGCTTTTCCAATTCTTGTAAAGCCTCCTCTCGGGTCATTTGGCCGGCGCATATCAAAGTAGAAAAGTGGGCCACCCTCTTGTCAATTCCAAATTTTTCAGGAAGTATCACGGTCTGATACAACTTCGTAAACGTGCTTTCGTGATGTTTGCCTCCATATTCTCGCCAACCCAGCTCCTTAGAAATAATTTCTTTGGCCGCTTTCTTATCATAAGGAAAATAATCGAGGATGGGTATGTATTTTATTTTATAGAACTTGTCCCAAAAATACTTTCGCACAAGACCCAGCTTAGGAAAGGTTTTAATAGGTCGTGAACCAAATCTTTTATGGATGGCTTTAATATTAATCAAATCGTTTTTATTAAATACCCAGTTCCTGGGCAGCAACCCTTCGGTGGAGAAATTCTCTCCCGAAATAATATAAGGTATTTTATATTTTACGGCAGCCCTGTAGAGAGTGGCCAATATTGCATGATCGGTTAGGACTTCGATATCCACAACAGAAGCTTTTAGGTAGGCTCGCTGAAGATCTTTGAATTCCTCCCAATCTATCACATAAGTAAATAAATCTATGTCCAATGCTTCCAGGCAATTTCGAATATTGAGAACAGCCAACTCACTGTTCCAGCCATTGTCTAAGTGCACGGCCAGCGGCCTGAGACCTAATATTTTTTTAACCACATAGGCGGTGTACGTACTATCCACCCCACCGCTAACGCCGATGATACAATTATATGGTCCGCGATGGCGTTGAATTTCTTTTTTTAAATACTCGACCTTACCCTCTGTTTTTTGTGCTCTTATCCTGGCAATCTTTAGATCATAAATCCTACAAAAAAAACACAACTGATTAAAATCAATATTTATTTCTGGACAATTTTCAGTATTGTAAACACAGCGTCGGCATGCACGATAACCAGGGTCTGAATCAAGAATATGTGTTAAATTCTCAGCAAAGGATCTGTAATTACTTTCTGCATTAAATTTTTCTTTCCAGGTTTTCCGGGCGTTTTGATGCATGAGATTTTTCGATGCCGCCGGCATTTTTACGTAGCTTATAATCTTCTCCGCTAATTCAGAGGGCTCGGGGCTGTTGGAACACAAATAGCCATTGTAACCGTCTACAATAATCTCTTGAACGCCACCCACATCCCGGCCCACACAGGGAATACCAGCCGACATGGCTTCCATCATGGAAACCGGAAGGCCCTCATAGTCGCTCGTATTTAACAAAAGGTCAAAATACCGGCTTTCTAAAATTTCGCGGATTTCCGATTTTGTTTTTAATCCTTCAAAGACAAAATCCAGACTTTTGTGGCGCTCCTTCAAGCGCTCCACCTCCGCCAAAAAGCGGCTTTCATGGAGGGATGCCCCGTTACCAATATGGGTCCAATGCACAGGAATATTTTTCTCCAGAAGATAGTTCACAACCTGCACGGCCAGGTCCATTCGTTTTACAGGAGAAATGAATGCCAGAGTCAAAATTGAAATGCCTTTCTTTGATTCAGATTCCAAAAATCTTAAGGAACCTGGCGATAAGTCCTGAGTCCCAAGCCGTGAAACATACAAATTTATAGGATCGGCAAACCACAGTTTGTTTTGAAGATATTTTAAACCGTGTTCAGAGATAAGAAAAAGAGCGTCTAAACGAGATATGATTTTGGGTCGAAAGGGTAAATATGATTCTCTGTTGCGCTCGAAATATACATCCCATCCGTGGGCGCGGCTGACGGCCCTGCTGCCCGGAAATTCAGATTTTAATAGAATATTTCCTAATGTGCATTCGCTCAACCAGTAAGTATAAAAAAGTAAGGTATCCCCGGGAGCAATATTTTTTTGTACATAAGTTTTGAGATGATTAGCATATTTTTTTGCCCTCTTGATGTAAGAAGAAATGAGCTTTAATTTATATAAAGTAACTTTTTGCCCAAATTTTGTTCTCAAGGTATTGAGGGCTTCCCAAAATAACGAACCGTTTAAAATTTCAATTAAAAATAGTTTTTCGAAAAAGGAAAGATGAATGTCTGCAAAATGTATTCTTACATTCTCCGGTATTTTAAATAAGGGAACAAGTTTTTTACTATCAGATAATTTATAACTTGTAACTATAATATGAATTTCATCGAAATGATGGGCTAATTCGGCCAATTCATCCTCAAGAAAGGGCTCACCATAGTGGAAAGGAAAGTCGGCAACAGTGAGAAACAGGATTTTCCTGGACATAATAATATGACTAAATACGCTGATCTAAAATATTTACGGGTTTTCTTTGGCTTTCCGGAAAAAGGGCTTGTTTTAATTCATCTTCTGGAATTCTTATTATGTCCGGGACAGGCAGAGCTCTTTCCCGGAAAATCAAAACCACTTTTTCGTCGGATAATGATTCTATAGGGCGTAAGGGGAGAACTAGGGTCAAGTGGTCATGATTTTCCTTTTGGCGTGTCAGACGAATCTGAAAATTTCCTAAATATCCGGCTTCGGCCATAGCAGCTACATATTGTTCCGGATACACGGTGGTGCCGTTGAATTTGAGACGGCGTTCTTTGCGACCACGCACGGGGCCGATACGAAGGGAGGTCAAACCGCAGGAGCAGGGACTGCGCCACACCCGCACCATATCCCCTGTGGCATAGCGCAGAAGGGGCATACCCTCCACACCTAAGTGCGTAAAAACCAGCTGACCTTCTGCACCATCCGGCACGGGGTTACCGTCCTCATCCAAAACCTCGGAGAAAACCAACTCATCCTGTGCATGAAGCCCTTGACCTGCCGGACATTCTGTGAAAGCCGTCTGAA
>JANWWP010000028.1 GCA_025055575.1 Flavobacteriales bacterium
AGCCAGGATCTCTACGAAGGCTGGGACGGTACCATCGGCGGCAAAAAAGCCGAGCAGGGCACTTATGTGTACCGCATCGTCACCACCTACATCGACGGCAAAACCAAGGTCTACACCGGCCATGTGACCCTGGTGCGGTGATTTTGAAAACCTTCTGAAGGAATAAAGCAGCTTTTCAAAAAATTACCCAATATCTTAATTAGCAAGCCCAAGCCTTTTCAGACCGGCTTTGGCCAAACGAAAATCTGGATCCAGGGCTAATGCGTTCCTGTAATCCTGAGCTGCAGCCGTTGTATTTCCAAGCAGCTCAAAAGCATAGCCCCGATTATAGAACGCCTCCGTGTATTTGTTGTCATACCGTATGGCTTCTGAGAAATATTCAATGGCAATTTTGTATTCTTTTTTTTCCAACATGTATAGGTATCCGAGATTGAACAAGGCGGCCGGATTTCCCGGTACATGATGTAAAAGCACTTTATACATGTCTATGGCTTTATCGATTTGGCCGGTGTTCTGGTAATAATAGCCAAGGCCGTAGTAAGACTCTGGCTTTGAAGGGTTGAGGCGCATTGCCTGCCGGTAATAGGACTCGCACAAAGGATTTAACCGGGCGCCGTAGAGAAGTCCTAACTGCATGTGAGCGTGAAAGTGTTCTGGATCCAAATCCACTACGGTTTCAAAACTGCTTTGGGCGAGGGCACTGTCTTTCATTTCCAGGTAAGCCATGCCTTTGATAAAATATGCACGCGCTGTGTAGGGTGCCTTTTCCAGGACCCGGTTCACGTTTTCAAAAACTTTCGGATAATCTTGCAGGTACAGCTGAAATTCCGCGTAATTCAGACGCGCTGGAATATTGTCGGGGTCATTCTGCAACACCTTTTCAAGGATGCTTCGTGTATCCGAAAATTTTTGCATTTTAAACCAGACATCGGCCAGAAGTAGCCAATAATCGGCTTTGAGGGAGTCCAGAACCAAGGCTTTCTGTGCGTCTGCGAGGGCTGAAAGTAAGTTGTTTTGTTCCAGATGATACCGGCCCCGTTGATAATACAACTGGGGGTTATCGGGTGATTCCTCAATTAATAAATCCAGATTTTGAAGGTAACTTGGGGTGCTGCCCTCCACAATCTTGGTGTTTTGGGTGGCGTCCCCTCCCCTGCCCAGGCACCCCGCCATTCCTATGCAGGCGAAAACCCAAAGAATCCGTCTGTACGTTTGAAAATTTAGCACCATGAAAACACCCATTAGGAAGCGAAAATCGTAAGGAAACAATGAAATATCCGCCACAAAAAATTTGGAAATATCGCCCTCAGGGTTTTTGTCCAAACTGACGGTCCAGCAGTTCGTTGTCTTCTATTCGGGATTGGAGAATGGAAATGCGCTCCGCAAATTTGGATCGGCCAAAATTTCTCAAACCATTTTGAGCAGTGCGCAGGGCGTTATCAAAGTCTTCCAACAATTCATATCCCACCGATAAATTGTAGTAGAGTTGCTTTTTCTGAAACCGGAACGGAGCACAGCATTTGGAAAGATGTAACCAAGCTTCCGTAGCGGCCTTCCAATTACCCACTTGCGCGCTGTCGCAGGCATCAAGCCAAGGTTTTGTGTAACCTGTGTAAATTTTACGCCGGATCTCTTCCCAATAGGGCATCAGACGCCGGGCATATTGAACAGCCGCAGCCTGAGCGGTGTTTTCAAAACTCCCTTTGCGCGAGGGTAGGCTTTTGTAGGCCTCGTCCGGACTGTATCCATTGCGCTGATAGCTGATCTTTTTTTCCTGAATAAAATTTTCCAGTTCCACATCCTGGGGATACAGTCGAATGCGCCAGTTCTGACGTACGGTGATGATACGGCTTCCGGTGAAAGTGGGCACCAGATAAGGATATCCGAAGGGATCGTATTGCGTAATACTTCCCATGCTGGAGTTGCTTTCGATTTGTCCTTCCAGATTGTCTAAGTAAATGATGGCATGAAACCCGCTATCCTGGGCCAGTTGGCGAAGAAAAGATAGTTTTTTCTCTTCGGTGTTCAAGCCCATCGCTCCGCCGGGCAAGACCACAGCTAATTGAAACCGCCCAAATTGAGCCAGTTCAGCGGCCAAGGCTTTCACGGCCTGTTCGGCAGAAATGGTGCGCAACTCCCGGAAGCGCGTGGAAGCCTTGCCATTTTCGTAACTGTAAATAAAATTTTCCGAAGCGTAGGGCGCAAGATCCACCACCGCCACACGCTGCACCGCCTGTGGAAACGTCACAGAGGCCGGACGCAAAATCTCCATCTTCACTTTCACCATACTGCATCCCCACAGGAGGAAAATCCACAGGCCTAAACGGGTCAGCCTTAAAACTTTAAATACGGTCATTGAAAACAATTTTCAAGAGTACGCAACAATTTGCGCGACAAAAATGTACAATTTTTGCACCAATTTGTCCATCCCATGGAAATCATCCACCGCAAGGCGGCATACAATTACTTCTTTCATGAAACACTCACAGCCGGAATTCAGCTCACCGGCCCGGAGGTGAAGTCCATTCGCGGAGGTCAGGCTGATCTGGCGGATGCCTGGTGTTTTTTCAAGGATGGGGAACTATACGTCAAAAATCTGTATATAAAGGAATATAAAGATGCCGGCCACATCCAGCAGAATCCGCTTAGGGACAGAAAATTGCTTTTAAAAAAAAACGAGCTTCAGAAATGGGAAAAAAAAGTAAAAGAAAAAAGCTTCACGATTATTCCCGTGAAGCTTTTTATCAATGAAAAGGGTTTAATTAAGCTCACATTGGCACTCAGCAGCGGGAAGAAACAGCACGACAAACAGGCCGCACTTAGAGAAAAAGACCTGGAACGCGCCGCAGCCCGCGAGCTACGAAGGGCTTAACCGAAGACGATGATAACAGCACCTTCTCCGCCGGCATAAATCGCCACGCGGCCGTCTTCTGTTTTTTCGTAACGAATGTTTTCCATATTGCGAAGGGTTTGATAAAGATTTTCTTTGTCGTCGGAGGTCACGAGACCCAGGCTAAGGAGCAGGTGAAACAGGGTGGCAAAAATGAAATCCATAGTTTTTTAATTTTGTATTAATTTGAATTCGCGCTCAAAGGTTTATCATTAAAAGTGTCTAATATTATTTAACAGTACCTAATTCTTCCCACTAATACTCTTTAAGTACACTAAGTTGCTTATTTAAAATATTTTATAGGGTGAATACAGTCAGTAAACTCAGCCAGCTTTTGAAAAGTTTGAGGGGGGATGAATTCGAGAAATTCAAAAAACTGTATGCCCGGAATGAGGAAGGAGCGGGGCGCGATCCATCGGTATCCAGAGAACTTCTGGAAAAGTTGAGATATGGAAACCCGCCTGAAATTCCAGACGAGAACAATGAGCAGGAGAACCCTGGGGCGGGGACTTTTCGCATGCGCTGCCAGCGCATGTATGAGGATCTTTTGGATTTTCTCTTACATCATGACCAATTAGAGAGGGATGAAACACTCACGGAAGTATCCCGAGCAAAAATAAAGGTAAAAAAAATGTTCGCCCAATACCAGATTTTGGGTTATCGCGGACACTTCAAAGCAGCTTTGGATGTGCTGCATCAAATTGCGGATACAGCTGAAAAATACGAATTATATGAAGATGCAATTCATGCTCTTTGCGATTTGAGTAATTTATATGCTGGTTTCAATGATAAAATTAATTATGAGAGGGTGGTAGGAAAATTAGAAGAGTATTCGCGCATATTTGAAGTTTACAGAAAAGCATTACAACTATACAACTCCTCAAGTTTACGAATTGTTTTTCACCCGGATACCCTAAGAAAAAATCCGGAAATAGAAAAAGAAATGGTGCAAATCCGCAATTTATTTTATGAGTTCCGGCAGCCCCGAATTGGTTGGTTTTTTCATCACATAACCATAAGGTATCATCTGGTGAGGAGAGAATATACTTTAGCTGAAGAGGCCGGATACCGGATGCTGGAGTTGCAGCGCCTCCATCCCTCCATAGGTTCCGACAGCATGGTGGGGGCCACATACAATATGCTGGCCCATGCCCACATGCACCGCTTTCGCTTTGACTATGCCCTCGAGGCGGTTCAACAAGCCCAGTATTATTTCCGCTATAATCGTATCAATCTGACCATGGCCCGGGAACTGGAGTTTTTGTGTTTGCTATACACAAAAAAAACTGATAAAGCCGAGGAACGCATCAACGAGCTGCTGGCCGAAACGTCGGAGCGTTTCGAAAAGTTTAAATGGTCGTTGCATCAATATTTGAAGGCCTGTGTGCATTTTGTGAAGGGAGAATTCACGAAGGCCAATAAGATTCTCGTTATGGAAATGCAGGAGATTGAAAAAGATAAGGAAGGATACAATATCAACACGCGGATTGTGGACCTCATGGTGTTGATAGAAAACAAAATGTATGATGTGGCCGCCCGGCGCTTGGAAAGTTTTAAAAAACACATGGACCGCATGCGTGAGGCCGGAGGGGTCAAAGAAAGGTACGTGAAAATATTTCAACTGCTCAAGGAACTGGCAGAAAGCGATTACAATTTTCGAAGGGTCTGGGCCGCGCGCCGTAAGATATTGGAAGACTTGGGAGGGGACGAAGCCACCGCGCTGGCATGGGAAATTCTATCCTCCGAGGTGCTGCCCTTCCAGGTCTGGTTTGAGAGCAAGGCTACCAATATTTCCTTTTATGACGCCCTTTTCAAATTTTTTGCCCGCCGTCAGGGACCGGATGTTTACTTTTTACAGCCGGTCGCCGGAGACAAAAAGAAAGGCAAGTAAATTTGCAGCCTGGTGAAAACTTTTTCGGCCGAGACACTGGGCTGCAAGCTAAATTTTTCTGAAACCTCCACCTTGGCTCGTCATCTCACGGAAGCCGGCTGGCAGGAACAACCTTTTTCTGCCGCATCGGACCTGTATATCATTAACACCTGTTCCGTCACCGATCACGCCGAACGAAAATGTCGAAAATTGGTGCAACAGGCCCTGAACCACAATCCTGAAGCTAGCGTAGTGGTGACCGGATGCTTTGCCCAATTGCGACCGGAGCAGGTGGCGCGCATCCCCGGCGTGAGCTTGGTGCTGGGGAACGATGAAAAATTTGACCTTCTTCAGTACCTGGCGAAAACTGAAAAAGACCACACCATGGTGTCCTGTGGACAATATAAAAGCCTCACCCGCTTCAGGCCGGCTGTTTCCACAGGACAGCGCACCCGCAGCTTTCTGAAGGTACAAGATGGGTGCGACTACTTTTGCTCCTTCTGCACTATTCCATTGGCCCGGGGCCGCAGCCGCAGTGCCCCACCCGAAGAAGTGGTGGCCTCTGTACGCGATTTGGTGGCCGATGGTGTCCGGGAAGTGGTGCTCACAGGCATTAACCTGGGGGAATACGGCCGCGATATGGGCACCCACTTTTATGATTTGCTATGCCACATTCTAGAACACACGGCCCTCCCCCGCCTCCGCATTTCATCCCTTGAGCCCAACCTTTTGGAAGACCGTATCATTAAGCTCGCGGCCAACTCCGATGGGCGTATTATGCCTCATTTTCATATTCCGCTTCAAAGTGGCGATGATGAAATTTTGGAAAAAATGCGCCGCCGGTACAATACGGCACTTTACAAAGACCGTATAGAGACGCTGCTGGCCTATTTGCCGGAAGCGAGCATAGGCATTGATGTCTTGACGGGTTTCCCCGGCGAAACAGAGCAGCACTTTGAGAGAACATACCGGTTTCTAAGCTCTTTACCTTTCCACTATCTGCATGTCTTCACTTATTCCGAACGGCCTCACACCACGGCCATAAAACTTAAAAATAAAGTACCAGGCCGCATCAGAAAACAAAGAACTGCCGCATTGAAGGATTTATCTTTTCAAAAAGAGTGGGCCTTTGCCCAAAAGTTTGTGGGCGCCGTGAGGCCTGTGCTCGTGGAAAAGCATTTGAATGATACGGGATGCCTTGAAGGTTATACCGATAATTATCTCCGTGTGGCCTTCGAATACCATCCAGGCCTGGCCAATTCAATTATGGAAGCCGAATTAAGTCAATATTCAACTGAAAAGGGGCTCTTTGAGGGGAAAATTAAAAGGGTCTTTTCACCTGCTTCAGAGCCTTTCCATTTTAATAAAGATTTCATCAGGACTTAAACTTAAAAAGGCTTTTTCGCCTCCTTTACATGTTCCCCACGCTTGGACATTTGTTAAGTTATCTCACGGGCACGGAGATCACGCTGGGTTTTCCCATGTTTGGCTTTGTGGTGGCCCTGTCATTTCTATTGGCGGCCTGGACACTGGTACGTGAATTGGAGCGCATGATGCACACGGGCTTGCTTCCGCGGGTGCAGGAAAAAGTAAAACCGCCAAGGCCGGCTTCCTTCATGGACTATGCACTGCAGGCCATCGTAGGTTTTTTATTGGGTTACAAGCTGGGGTTGCTCATTTCGGACGCCGCATTTTTTATGGCCCATCCTGCGGAGGCCATTTTTTCTATTCAAGGCTACTGGCCCTCTGGTATCGCGCTGGCCCTTGTGTTTGTCCTTCTGCGCTACCGCGCCGAGAAACATCCGGCTCCCCATCAACCCGGAATGCGCACAGTGCCCACCGGGGAACTTGTGGGTAACATTACGGCCGTAGCCGCTATTTCCGGCATTATCGGCGCCAAAATTTTTCATAATTTAGAATATCCTGAGGATTTTCTGGCCGATCCCGTCGGCGCGCTGCTCTCCCAGGGCGGCCTCACCTTCTACGGTGGCCTCATCTTCGGCACCGTAGCTGTTACATGGTTTGTGTGGAACAAGGGCCTCAATCCCGTGCGCGTGGCCGATGCCACGGCTCCGGGGCTCATGCTGGCGTATGCCGTGGGCCGGATTGGGTGCCAACTTTCCGGCGATGGCGACTGGGGCATTGTGAACCGATGGCCCAAACCTGCTTTTTTGCAGTGGCTGCCCGATTGGATGTGGGCGTTCACGTATCCCCACAATGTGGCGGAAGAAGGAGTGCCCATTCCTGGATGTTCCGGACCTTTCTGCATGGAACTTCCGGAGCCCGTCTTCCCTACCCCCATTTATGAAACATGCGCCGGGTTGCTGCTTTTTTCTGTGCTTTGGAGCCTCCGCACAAGACTGCGTCGTCCCGGACTCATGTTTTCTGTGTATTTGATGTTTAACGGATTTGAGCGCTTCTGGATAGAAAAAATCCGCGTCAATTCAGTGTATCACATCGCCGGCCTGGAAGTCACCCAGGCTGAAATCATTTCCACATTTCTCTTTTTAACGGGTCTGGCCGGCCTTTTTCTCACCCGAAAGTATCAAAGTGTTCTAGAAAGATTACATAAGAAAAATAATTCTAATTTTAACCCAAATTAAAAATTATGAGCATCTTTAAAGAATTTCGTGAATTTATTTCCCGTGGCAATGTGATCGATTTGGCCGTGGGGATTGTGATTGGGGCTTCTTTTAACGCCATAGTGGACGCCCTAGTGAAAGGTATTTTGATGCCTTTGGTGGGCCTGCTCACTGGAGGCATCAATTTTGCCGACAAAAAAATTGTGATACGACCTGCAGAGGTTGTCAACGGCAGGGAAATTCCTGAAAACGCTTTGTATTACGGGCAAGTGATCCAAGCCATCATCTCTTTCGTAATTGTAGCTTTGGCCGTATTTTTATTGATAAAAGCCATCAATCGGCTAAGACGTCTGACCGAAAAACAAAACCAGGAAGCTGAAGCCCAAACGCCGCCATCTCCTGCACCGGAAGTTATTTTGCTGGAAGAAATCCGGGATTTAATAAAAAATTTTAAGAATTAAGGTTTGCACCAAAATAAATTCAAAAATGAATTGCCGGGAGGGATATGCGTAATCAAAAGTGACCAAATGTATAGATAATTAAAATTTTTCTGGTTTTTTCTTTTGTATGACTAAACCAGCCTCCTTTATCGTTCGATTTTTGCGGATGGTAATTTCAACTTTTCCCTTCTCGAGCGTATTTCTCTTAATATTCTGTTTATTCTGTCAAAACCTCCTTTTCGGACAAAATTATTGCCTTCGTTTTTATGGGAATGGTGTGCAGGATGTGGATCGGGTCAAATTTTTATTGGATGGTCCTGCCAGTCCCTTGGATGTGGGTTTTGATTTTACCATAGAGTTTCAGATCCGGGCCACTTTGTCGGACAATCCTTCCGGAGCCGGCGTTGTATCGGGTCCTTCGGACGACTGGGTGTTGGGGCATATTGTGGTGGACAGGGATATTTTCGGATCCGGAGATTATGGGGATTTTGGAATTTCTCTGGCGGGCGGTCGTGTGGCCTTTGGAGTGAACAACGGTACGGATTCTTACACTCTGGTGTCCAACGCTGCAATAGCCGATGATCAGTGGCATCATGTAGCCGTGACGCGCCAGCATGCAAGCGGAGAAATGCGCATTTTTATTGATGGTGTGCCCGACATCTCGGCCACGCCCCCGGTAACGGGCAATATTTCTTACAGAGATGGCCGCCCTACCTCTTGGCCCAACGATCCCTTTTTGGTGCTCGGCGCTGAAAAACATGATTATGATCCTTCAGCCTATCCTTCTTTCAACGGTTTTTTGGATGAATTAAGAATTTCCACGGGGGTGCGTTACAGCTCTGCCTACACCCCCATGGCTTATCTTCAGGATGACACGCAGACGGTGGGTCTTTTTCACATGGATGAAGGCCAAGGTTCTCTGCTTATCAATACCGCCACTGTGGGCTCCGGATTCAACGGTCAAATCCAATATGGCGGACAGCCGGCCGGCCCTGTGTGGACACTTCGGGAAGCCGTGTCCGCTCCCCTATTTGAACCCTCCGGTGTGGAGCTGAGGACAATGGACGGCCGGCTTTGGCTTTTTCATCGCGCCGCCCCCGAGGCTTTGGAGAAAGTTACATTGTTCACCTCGACAGGACATGTATTGATGCAATTTCAGAATGTGGCAACGCCCTTTGAAATTCCTATCCAGAATGTGGCTCCCCAACTGATTTTTTTAACGCTTCAGCATGTGGGCGGAATAGAAACCTTGAAAACTGTGGTTCGATATTAGATAGTTTTAAGTACAGTTCATTTTATTTAACTAAAAATCTGCCGGCCTCATGCAAATCTGCCTGAAGTTTCGGATCCTTTTGGGGGCCCTGAGCTATTTTCCGGCCCTCTTATGGAGTCAGGGGAATGGCCAGATGATCAAAGGCCGGGTGGTAGATAAGGATACCCGGCAGCCTCTTCCGGGCGCTGCGGTGGTGATCACAAGCTTGCAGCCGCCCCGCGGGACTTCCACGGACGACAAAGGATATTTCCGGTTTGAAAACGTGCCCCTGGGCCGTCATGACTTAAGGGTTTCCTACCTGGGCTATGAGGATGTGAAGCTGAGTCAGGTGGTGGTGGGTGCCGGCAAGGAAGTGATACTGCAGCTCGAAATGCAACAAAAAATCCAACAGATTGGAAAAGTAGAAATCCGGGCAGCCCATGGGAAGGAGCAACCCTTGAACGACATGGCCACGGTGAGCGCCCGCACTTTTGACACCGAAGAGACCCAGCGCTTTGCGGCCAGTTTCAACGACCCGGCCCGGATGGCCCTGTCCTTTGCCGGCGTGGCCACGGCCAACGACGCCAGCAACGAAATCATCATCCGGGGCAACTCGGCCCGGGGGCTCCAGTGGCGGGTGGAAGGCGTGGAAGTGCCCAATCCCAATCACTTCAGCAACGGGGAGGGCGGCTCCGGCGGGGGCATCAGCATGCTGAGCAGCCAGGTGCTGGGACGCAGCGATTTTTTCACGGGCGCATTTCCCGCAGAGTATGGCAATGCGGCTTCCGGTGTGTTTGATATCCACTTCCGTAAAGGCAACTACGAGAAAAGAGAATACGCCTTGCAGGTGGGCGTACTGGGCTTGCAGGCCAGCCTGGAAGGTCCTTTCAGCCGAAAATACACCGGTTCTTATCTTTTGAATTACAGATATTCCACCCTCAAATTGTTGAATGCGATGGGACTCCGGCTTGTCCAAAACGCTCTGGTCCCAGAATTTCAGGACCTGAGTTTTCATCTGTTCTTTCCAACAGGAAAATCGGCTTCCTTGGCACTTTGGGGAATCGGAGGTGTCTCCCGAGCGGGCGATGTGGCCGAAAAGGATTCTCTGAAGTGGCAGCAACGCAGCGACCGCTTCGAAGACAATTTTTTACAAAGCATGGGCGCCACGGGATTCACGTACACTCAAACGTTGCCAAATAAAAAGACTTACCTGAAAGTGATAGGGGCTTTCACCGCCGAAAATTTTTCGTACCGTCTGGACTCCCTGAACACTTTTTATACCCCACAACAAGCTTATAAAGAACGCTTCACCTACTATGCCGCCCGCACCCATGCCTTTGTAAACCACAAATTTTCCAGCCGCCACAGTCTGCGTAGCGGGCTGTACTATACCCAGTTTTTCTTCGATGTGTTATCCGCAGGCCTGGTTCCACAAACGGGTTTGGAGGGCGTCTTTTTGGA
>JANWWP010000035.1 GCA_025055575.1 Flavobacteriales bacterium
AGCCAGGATCTCTACGAAGGCTGGGACGGTACCATCGGCGGCAAAAAAGCCGAGCAGGGCACTTATGTGTACCGCATCGTCACCACCTACATCGACGGCAAAACCAAGGTCTACACCGGCCATGTGACCCTGGTGCGGTGAGACCTATTCATAGGCTTCCGTTTTGGGATACACATCCGTGCCAAAAGCTTTTTGAAAAAAGAAATGGCTTGGTGGAATTACAACTAATTCCGCCTAAGCTTCTCTTTTAAAGAGGAAACGACCATGGGAAGAAATGATGTAGGATCGGAGTCAAAGAATATGTGTGTTTCCCGCATTTCCGAAAAAACCTTTCGAAGCGAAAATTCTTTTTCGGACATCATGGAAAAAAAGCCTTGATGCGCATGCCATTGGGCCAGGTATTCTTGTTCCCATTGGCCGGGAGTAGGGACAAGGCAGGCCGTGCGCCCAGCCATCGCCAGGTCCATAATCGTGGAATAGCCGGATCGGCACACGATATATCGGCTCTTACGCCAAGCCGCGCACAGTTCTTTCGAAGAAGCCAAATCTAAAATCTTAATATTTTCCGGAGGCTGGATGGTGAATCCAGTATTTGTGCCCCTTATTAAAATGAACTTTTTTTCCGGCCAAAGACGGCATTCTGATAGAATTTTTTCTTCCCACCGGGATCGAGAGGGTTCCGGACCTGAAAGTGTAAAACATATATCGAACAAAAAATCCGATGGGGATTCCCAGGATTTAATTCTGGACAGAGGTCCGATATAAAAAAATTTAGGCGACAATAAGAAATTTTTTCTAGGATGTCCCAAATTGCCCGAAAGAAAAGGCTTGGAAGGGAAATCCGGCACCCAGACGTATTCAAAAGTTCGGAAAAACCATCTATGTATGAATGAAAAAAAAAGATTCAAGAGATAAAATTTAGTGTATTGAAGATTTACCTGATGTGTAATATATATGTTAATAGCTCCGGTTTTCCAACATTCAGGGCGGTTGTCTGAAATTACGATATCGGGCCGGTAGGCGTCCACAATCCTTAAAAAATTTCGGCGAAGCCTAAAATATTTTTCTATGAAGAAAGGTGTTTTCAAGAGAAGATATATGACTAAGGGCAGACGGCGGCTATATGTAATCGAATATCCCGGCATAGGGAATATTTTCAAATCAGGTAATTCGGACTGTATCAAACGGGCCTGCAGGCCCACTGCCGCTGCAGCCACTTCGAAACCTGCCTGGCGTAAAGCCTCGATCAGGGGGACACAGCGCGCTGCATGGCCCAGGCCCCAGTCTAAGGGACACACCAATGCTCTCAGGGGCCGGGAAGCCGTCATGCCTGATCAAGCGGCAGGGCCAGGATATCAATGGTGCCTAAAGCGGGCACTTGCTTTTTCCAAGATGCGGGTTTGATTTCGCGCCCATTGGCGCTGTTGAATAAACGGTATCCCATTCTTTCAAAAAAGCCGAGATAGGCATCATCCTGAAGACCCTTTTCCCGCATGACATAGCGGCCCACTTCAAAAATGATCACAGGTCTGAACTTTTTAATCAAGGCTTGGGCGCCTTGCAGCACCTGCCATTCATGACCGTCGGTATCTATTTTGATAAAATCTACCCTGTGTGGTTGGGTAGAATCCATCCAGTTGTCCAAAGTGATGGCTTTTACGCCTTGAGTGCTGAGGGCATGTCCCAGGTGCACCTGGTGCACCTGAGCGCTGACCCCGGCCGGAGCTCCGGCCAACGGCCAACTGGCGAAAGCCAGAAGTTGAGGATTTTCTGAAGCGACATCCGATACGAAACACTGATACAAGCGAATGCGGGCGGCCAGTTCAGGATTTCGCCGCATATTTTCTTCAAAACGCTGAACAGCATAATGGGTGGGTTCAAATGCAAATACTTGACCCTGAGGGCATCGGGCTGCGAACTGAAGAGTCATGAAACCAGCGTTGGCGCCTACATCCAGAACGAGGGCGTCCGGCTTCCAGCGGTATAATTTGTTTTGGAAAACATGTTTCTGAAAAGCCCCAAACAAAAAAACAGACAAATCAATTCCTTCACGAAGGTCCAAACGAAAGTGGAGGCCCTGTCGTTCTACTTCTTGAAAATCAGAATAGCCGGCCAGTTTAACGAAACGGTACAGGATACGGGCCCCAATAATTTTTAGACGGGTAATCGGAACAGCTAATAATAGCGGCATAACTTATTCACGGATATCCAGTTGGTACAGATAAGCTTCTTCGGATTGGCCTATCTGATGCAACAGCCGTATTTTTTCGGGATATTTGGTTTGGATGTAATACAAGGCAAAAGTGATGGTGGTGATGTATTGTCCGGTGAATTTATAGGGGTTTTGCCTCAGTCTGGCATCAATAACATATTCGGCTTTACGTTTCCGGAACCAATTTAGGCAGGAGTCAGGATCTGCCGGGGGCGAAACATACATCCCCTCAAACTCCCGGCCTCCAGCATAGATGCTGCTGATGGTGGGTTTGCGGGAAACAATGATTGCACTTTCGGGAACATTCTTTGCCGCATATTGGCTCATCCGAATAAAATTCACTAGGTCCGGAGTGAAGCCATAAAGCAAGTCGCCGGCAAAGGTTTTTCTCAACAGGGTAATATGTTTATCCATGTGCGACAAAGTGCGTCCGACATTTACGAGCAAAAGAATCCCCAATACCACGGTCATCAGAGGCCGAACTATTGGCAGACGTTTTGTTTCGGAGACCCATTGACCCAATGAAAACAATAAAAACACGATGTAGGGTACTACCACCATGATGAGTCTTTCCTGGTCCCATCGCGTCTGAAGCACAATGAATGTCAGCCCGCAAAAAACCGCTACATAGATTCCCACAAAAGCAGATAAAGGATCTTTGTTTTTTAAATGGACCCCAATGGCTCCAAGAATAATCAGCCAGACGATGGTGGCCAAAAAGGGAAATTTCCGGGTGGAAGTTTCCGGCAAGAAGCCGAGCATTTGAAGTGTTCTCTTAGAAAAATAAAGGACTGAATTATCCAGAAAGCGATTGAAAAAACCGGCCGCATCCTCGGTTCCTAATTCAGGTTTGTAGGGATCTTTCAACAAAAGCCCTTTTCCCTGTTCCGAAATTTGAGCGCTTTTTTCCTTGAAAATAACAGATTTGATTCCATGAAATGGCACATAAATAGCCGTTACTAACCCCATAAGAAGCAAAGCTTCCCTGAGGCGCCGGCTGAAGGCCAGCCACACAACACCGGCGACCAGGCTGGCCAGGCCAATGTTGCGGGCTAAAAACATGAATACATTAAGAGCTGCCAAAGGCAAAAGTCTGCCTGTGGCGCTGCGCCAGTCCTTTGCGGGCGACAGCCGAACAAAGCGGGCTGCCCATGCAAACAATAGTGCCTGCAGCAGCATATATAACGCTTCCGAATAGGTGAGGCTGGCAAACGTGAGAATGGAATAATTCGTGATGAAAATCAAAAGCGCGGCCAGCCAGGCAAAACGACGCTCCTTGTGGGCGATCAGGGTGAGCCAGGTGAGCCCTGCCGCGCCCACTGTAAACACCATGGAGAGCGCCTTCAAAACCATGAGGTTCAGTCCAAACAAGGCCACAAAAGGTGTGAGAATTAAGGGATATAAAGGACCTTGAAACGATGGGAACTGACCTTTTTTGAGAAACAAAAGCGTGCGGTAGATGTAGGCCGAGTCATCTCCGCCGATGGATACTTTGGGATCAAAATGCAGAAAAGCCAGGAGGGCGGTGAAACCCACCACCCACCACCCCATACGTGGGGGAATAGCGGACAGCCACTTGTACCTATGCATGGGAGTTGCCTCCTTGACCGGGGTAGAAGATGGACGTTGCGACATACCGCAGGCTGCCAAAAGTAATATCACAAAAGTGCTTGGGAGGCCATTATTACCCCGTGGTCTCCTGCGAGATTTTCATCACTTTTGCCAGAAAATGAAAGCGGATGGATTATTACCCGCCATCGGAATCATTCCGGCTCGATGGGCTTCCGCTCGATTGCCCGGAAAAGTGCTGGCCGACTTGGGAGGAAAACCCCTTGTGCAGCATGTGTGGGAAAAAGCCAGGGCCTCTCATTTGAGCCGCGTGGTGATTGCTACGGACAGCCCTGAAGTAGCGCAAGCGGCATCCGGCTTCGGTGCCGAGGTGGTGATGACGGCCCAACACCATCCCAACGGAAGTGCCCGCTGCATGGAAGCCTTTGAAAAGCTGGACGGTGGGGAACAATTTCCTCTCCTCATTAATATTCAAGGGGATGAACCTTTTTTATCGCCGGCCGCGATCAACAGTCTGATGGAATTTATGGCGCGAAAACCGCACGCCGTGATAGGTACCACCTACCACACAGAGACTCTAAGTCCGCATACGGGTTCCGAATCCGTGGTGAAATTGGTGACCGATGCTGATGATCGGGTGTTGTATTTCAGCCGGGCGGCTATCCCACACCGGCGAAGTGATGCCGGAATAAATCCTGTTTATAAAATACATACGGGCATCTATGCCTTTCGAACAGCCCATTTGTATCAACTGAAAAAACTTCCGGAAAGCCGTCTTGAGCTCATAGAATGCCTGGAGCAGCTGCGGTGGCTGTATCATGGAATTCCGGTGTATGCGCTGGAGACGCCGGCAGGCTCTTTTTCTGTAGATACTTCCGAGGACTTAGAGCGGGCGCGAAAAATGTATTTTCACAGTCCCAACACCCCATGAAGCCTACTCTACCTTCTTCGATTCTTTTCCTGGACATTGAAACTGTGCCGCTCTGGCCGTCTCTAGAGGAGGCGCCGGAGCGTTTCCGAAAGCTCTGGCAGCGCAAAGCCGAGATTCTGGCCCGCCATCAGCCCGGAACACCGGAGATCTTGTATGAACGGGCCGGCATCTACGCGGAGTTTGGCCGGATCATCTGTATCAGTGTCGGCTATTTTGCCGAAGGCAGCGCGCGAATTAAATCTTTTGTATCCGAAGATGAAAAAAACCTTTTAATGGAATTCTCCGAACTGATGCGTCATCCCAAGTTTGAAAAGTTATGTGGCCACAATGCCAAAGAATTTGATTTTCCATACATCTGCCGCCGTCTTTTAGCCCAGGATTTACCACTGCCCGAACTCCTCAATCTGTCCGGAAAAAAACCCTGGGAGGTGCAGCTTTTGGATACCATGGAAATGTGGAAGTTCGGTGATTTTAAATCCTTCGTTTCCTTGGATTTGCTTTCCGCTGTTCTGGGACTGGCGTCTCCTAAGTCCGATATGGATGGCAGTCAGGTGTATTCCGTGTTTTACCACGAAAAGGATCTGGAGAAGATTCGTCTCTATTGCGAACAGGATGTGCGCACCCTGATGGGCGTTTTCGCCCGGCTGAACGGTTATTCCTTGGAGGGTATTTTTCTGCCGGAGTGATGCACGCGCGGCTGCAATTTATTTTTTTCTGGATTTTTTCAGTCTTCATGGTGCTGGGGGCGTGCCGAAGGGCCGACCAGAAGAATCCCAGCGCGGAACGGGCCATCCGGGACTCTTTGTTTTTATTGGTAATTCGGGATACTTCCGGCACTTTCCGCGGAGTGGATCTGGGTGATGAACGTGCGGTGGTGGAATACTTGGAAGGCATTCATTCAGCCGAACTCAAGACCCGATCCACGCTCATAATACGTCAGGATTTCCCGGGTTTAAATTGTCTTTATGTCCGCTACACCTTTTTGCGCGACGGCAGTTTGGCTGAGATTGTGGCCGACGCTTATCTGGAAAAGATTTCCATGGGCAACCGGCTGGCGGATACCCTGCGGGGTTATTACGAGCGGCGGCTTGGGCCTCCGGGCCAGGGGATGGGCGTTTATTCTTGGCACACAAAGGATGCGACGGGTCAAGAACCTGCCATCTTGGAACTGAAGGACGAGTCAGAAGAATATGGTTACGGCAAAGTGAATATGACCTTGTATTATGTGCCGCGGGGATTGTAAATCCGAACCCCGCTGCCTTATGCAGGTTGGGAAGAGCGTTGGCCTTTTTTAAGCCCTCCGTACATGTATCCGGCTCTTCGAAGTTCTTTTTCTAAATCCCATTTATAGGGCCAGAAGTCCACCTGAATGGTGTGCCGCGGCGAAGCGTTGTAGCGCTTTTCCAAAGCTTGGCGGTCCTTCTCAATAGATTTCAGCATTGTGTTCCGGGAGGGCAACATTAGTTTGCCCATCAGGTGGGCCGCTGCCCACTCGGACTGACGCTCGGCCAGAGGCATGACCGCGCCCAGGGGTTGAACCAATCCTATAAAAAACAAATTTGGAAAATCCGGATGCACCACTCTTTTGTAGAGTCGAATATCGTTATTCTTTACAGACAAGAGTTTCTCATCGAAAAATGGGAAAACGATATTGTAGCCTGTGCAGTAAATAAGAGCGTCATATTCTTCAGAACTTCCATCTTCAAAAAAAACCCGGAGGCCATCCAGACGCTGAATGTTGGGTTTAAAAGCAATTTTCCCATGGCCTGCGTAAAACAACAGATCCTGGGATATGGTGGGATGCTCGGTGAGGAGGGGGCGATCGGGTTCCGGAACTCCATAATTTTTTTGACGTCCTACCGCAAGTGTCAATGCTACGCGCGAAAAGAAACGTTGCACTGGAAGCGGCAATTTGAAAAGGAAAGGAAGAGCGAACTGGTCCGTAGGAACACCCAAAATGTATTTTGGAATGATGTAGGCTCTGCTCCGGGTGGAAATGGTGACGCTTCGGGCCACGCGGGTAAGCTCCACGGCCAGGTCGGTGGCCGAGTTACCTATTCCCACAATCAGGACGCGCAGGTCCTCGAAACCGTGAAAAGTCCGGTAGTCGTGTGCGTGCAGGGTTTTCCCGGTAAAGTTTCCTGGAAATTCAGGAAAACGTTTGCTCCAATGGTGGCCATTGCACACCAGGACTGCATCAAATCGGAGGCTGCCCCGGTCGGTCGTCACCTGGTACCCTCCCTCGGGGTGGGGTCGCACGTCCAGAACGGAGGTCTTAAATTGAATCTTGGAACGAAATCCAAAATGATCCACATAGTCTTCGAAATAAGCTAGAATTTGTTCGTGGTTGGGATAATCCGGATAATCATCAGGCATCGGAAAATCCGAATAGGCCATGATGTATTTACTGGTGTTGATATGCAGGGATTTATAGGCAGCGGACATGCCGTTGTCGTTGTTGTACCGCCAGTTACCGCCTATTCCGCTTCCTTTTTCATAACACACAAAATCCAAACCGTTTTCGTGGAGCACCTTACAGGCGGCAATACCTGATGAGCCGGCCCCAATAACGCAGATTTTCATAATCTTTTTTGATAACCAAAGTTAAAGGTAAAGAAAGCAAATACTTTTTCTTTGCGGCAAAAGCTACCCTTGAATAGACAGACTGTATGGATACGGATTTGGGTGATTTTGAGCTTGCTTCTTTGCCTCGCCCTTATTTTTCCTCGGAATGGTGTAGAAATCTTTCCAGGTTTGACTCTTCGTTTCTTTAAACCGGAAGATTTGATGCCGTCCCCTCCTTTGGGTGAAGAAGCTCTGCAGGTGATTCACACTTCCACGGATACAGCTACTTTGCGTATTTCGGACACACAAAGCGTATCACAACGCCGGTGGCAGAAAGCTGAAAAAGGCCGTCTGCAATATCCTGAGGCAGGTCCTGATGCTTTGGAGCCTTTTTTCCTTCTTTTGGAGCGCCTGTCGGAAAGAAAGAATCTGCTGGGGGACAGCGTGTTTCACATTTTGCATTATGGGGATTCTCAAATTGAGGGGGACCGAATCAGTGGCTACCTGCGCCACCGGCTTCAGGGTCTTTTTGGGGGGAGCGGCCCTGGGCTTTTTCCTGCGCTTCAGACCATTCCTGCGCGCAATTTGCGTCAGACGGCATCAGAAAATTGGCAGCGCTATACACTTTTTGGTCCCATGGAGCAAAGAGCGCCCGACCGTCGCTACGGGCTGATGTATGCCCGCTGCGGCTATCTGGGGGATACGGCATCCATTTTTCTTTCCCGCTCTTCCACTGGTTATCCTGGGGTGCGGAGAGCCCACATTTTAACCTTGTTTTATGAAGGAGGGGACACCCTGGGGGAGCTGGAGGTATTTGATGGAATAAAAAAGCAAGTTTTTCCTTTAGAGCCACGAACAAACCGTCAGGCGCAGTGGATTCAGACCCCCGTGCATTTTGGAAGCGAAGGGATAACCCTCAATTTCCGCGGGGCTGGTATTCAGGTTTTTGGATTGGCTTTGGATGGAGGCCCCGGCCTTCAGGTGGACAACATCCCCATGCGTGGGGCCTCAGGCACGTTTCTCCGCGCGGCCGATTCTCTTTTGCTGGCCCAACATCTGGACCTTTTGAACACCCGCCTCATCATCTTGGAATTTGGTGGAAATATGTTGCCCTATGTCCAATCGGCCGATGAAGCGGTCAAGTACGGGAGGCTCATGGAGCGACAGTTTCGATTTATGCGCCACGTGGCGCCTAAAGCGGCGCTCATAGTGATTGGTCCTGCGGACATGGCCATTCGGCATGGTGGCCAGTTGCAGACGCATCCTTGGCTCGAGTCCCTCCGCGATGCCTTGAAGGAAGCCACACTCAAGGCGGGCGGCGCGTATTGGGATATGTATGCCGCCATGGGCGGCCGGAATGCCATGCTGGCCTGGGCCCAGTCCACACCTGCATTGGCCGGTCCGGATTATATCCACTTTACCCCTGCCGGGGCGGAGAAAATTGCCGGAATGTTCACGGCGGCTTTGGTGGACGATTTTAATCTTTGGAAATCCCACAGGCAGCCATGAAGCGGTGGTGGCGGAATCCTCAAAGTCTTTGCCTGGCCATTTTTTGGAGCTTTTTTTCACTTGTGGCGCAAGCTCAAGACCCATTCATCTCAAAGGAATTGAACCGTATCGTAATTCCCGGGGACAGCAGCGCTTTCCGTCGTTTGTTCCATAAAATGGACTCCTTGGTGCGATTTGGAAAAGGTCAAATAAACATTGTACATATCGGGGGCTCACATGTGCAGGCGGATATTTATTCCCATCGTATCCGGCAAAGGCTGAGGTCTTATTTTCCTGGTTTTGAAGGGGCTCGGGGTTTTGTTTTTCCTTATGCTGTGGCGGGTACGAACAATCCCAGCAATTACAAAGTGGAATATGGGGGGCGGTGGACCACCTGCCGGAATGTGTCCGCTACACCTTGTCCACTGGGACTGTCCGGTATTAGCATCACCACGCGCGATACCTCGGCCTGGATTCGTATTATTCCGGGCAGTGAGCCCACGGCTGGGTATCGGTTCAACCGAGTCCGTCTATTTCATCCGGTGGATACCTCCGTCATGCAAATTGATGTAGGCGTGCCAGAGGTCATTGATTTTGAATGGATAAATCCGGAACTTGGTTTCACGGAATATCATATTCGGAAACATTTAGATACCCTCATATTTTACGTTAGTCCAGGCCCTCGCTGCGGGCATTCTTTCACCCTGTTCGGCGTTCAGTTTCTCAACGAGGATCCGGGAATTGTGTACCACAGCCTGGGGGTCAATGGCGCTGCAACCTCCTCTTTTTTGCGGTGCGGCCTTTTTGTACCCCATTTAAAAGCTGTGAAGCCGGACCTTGTAATTTTTTCTTTGGGTGTGAATGATGCCCATGGCCCTTCCTTTTCTAAGGAAACTTTTAAAGAAAACTATCGCCAGCTGGTGAGCTGGGTGCGTCAGGCCCAAAAGGATGCGGCTGTTTTATTTATCACCAACAACGACACCTATCTGCGACGCAGGTATCCCAACGAGCGCCATCCAGAAGCGCGGGATGGGATGATGGAAGTGGCACAGGAATGCGGAGGGGGTGTTTGGAATCTCTACGATATTATGGGTGGGCGCGGATCTATTGTCCGATGGCATGCCGCGGGCTTAGCTCAAAGTGACCTCGTACATTTTACAAGGGAAGGGTACACTCGAATAGGAGACGCTCTTTTTGAGGCGTTCATTCACCTGTGGAGCACATTCAACCGGGGGTCAGCGCGGTGAGTCGTCCGTGGGGATGGTAGCGATGGATGGTCTCCGCCAGGAAAGCTTTGTCCAGATGGGTATAAATCTCCGTGGTGGTGATGGAGGCATGCCCCAGCATTTCCTGGACGGCCCGGAGATCGGCGCCATTTTCAATGAGATGTGTGGCGAAGGAATGTCGAAAGGTGTGGGGCGAAATGGTTTTTCGGATACCCGCTGCACGGGCCAGGTTTTTAATGATGACAAATACTGAAATACGGCTGATAGCCCGTCCCAGGCGGCTCAGAAATAAAAAATCTTCGTGGCCAGGCACAGGTTTTATTTGCGATCGATCCTTCAAATACTCCTTGATAAAAAACTGGGTGGAATTGCCCAGAGGCACCAGCCGCTCCTTACGGCCTTTTCCGGTGACGCGCACGTAGGCGTCTTCAAAATGGAGATGGCTGATGCGCAGGCTGGATAATTCGGACACCCTTAATCCGCAACCGTAAAGGCATTCAATGATGGCCCTGTTTCGGGAAGCTTCAGCTTTTGAGTCGTCGATGGTGGCCACCATGGCATCAATTTCTTCCACCGTCAGCACCACAGGCAGTTTGCGCCGGAGTGCCGGCATTTCTAAAAGCTCAGCCGGATTGGTTTGAATATAGGATTCTGCCTGCAGATATTTAAAAAAAGCCCTGAGCCCGGAAATAATTCTGGCTTGCGAAGAGGCTTCCAGGCCTAATTCGTACAATATTTTAACATAATCCTGCAAAACCTGTGGCGTTATTTCGTCCAGATTACCATGAAATCCCTGACTGTTCAAGAAATTCAGAAATCTTGATGCATCCCTGTCATATGCCTGTAAGGTGTTGTGCGTTAAGCCTTTTTCCAGAACCAGATATTCCAGAAAACCTTCCCGCAGTTCGGACGCTGAAACAGGCATTATTTTGTGGGAAATTTGATATGGCTAAATTAAAAAAAATAATCATCATCAACGGACCCAATCTTCATTTGCAAGGCAAGAGGCAACCCGAAATCTACGGCCGCCAAACTTTTGATGACCTTCTTAAGTCGTGCCGGAATCAATTCCCGGCTCTGGACATTGAACTGATTCAAAGCCAGCATGAAGGAGATTTGATTGATGCGGTGCATTCGGCTGGGGCCGCCGGCGTGCCGGTGGTGCTCAATGCCGGAGCCTATGCCCACACGTCTTATGCTCTGGCGGATGCTCTGGCGGCATGGGACATTCCGGTGGTGGAAGTGCACATCAGCAACATATTCGCCCGTGAACCCTGGCGCAGCCAAAGCCTGACGGCCCGGTATTGCCAAGGCGTCATTTCAGGTTTTGGGCTGGAGGGCTACATCATGGCTATTGGTTGGTTATTGGGCCACTACGAAATTTCTTCTGACACAATATGAAGATCCTCCCGACTGCCCCGATAACCGGACTGAAATTGTAAAAACACCAGGCGTCCAGGAACGCACCGGCAAGGAAAATACGTTATTTCCGAGGGGCTTGGTGATGGTCATCACGCAGCGGCCCAGAGCATCCCAAATTTGTCCTTCTTCGATGACCCATCCAGGCCACACTTTGATATTCAGAACGTCAGAAACCGGGTTAGGAAAAACTTCCAAAGCCTTGGATGCTTGCTCTCCTTCCAGGTTGGTATTTAATACCCCGAAATGGGCCCGAAGGGCGAGGGCAAATCCGTTTTCAAATTGATTTCCGATAAACAGGGAGTCCATAGACCAGAAATCCGGAACACCATCCAGTTTCAGCCATAGATTTTTTCCCGGAAAATATCGGTTTAGGGAGCCTGCCCACACAAGGTCGGCGGCCTGGAATTCATTAAAATGCCGAAACCCGACAAAAAATCCGCCCGCGGGAAGAGCCAGCGGCCCATGGCGCAGGGGAAGCGTCACCCAACCGGTATCTTCCATTCCAATAAAGTAATCCTCCGTGGAATCTAATGCCGCCATTGGCTTCGAAGATCCGGCCTGCACGTTGTACACATAAAGGCGCGTTCTGAAACCTAAGGGAATAGGATTGGCAAACATGCCCGGCCCGAATCGGAAGGCCACACCCGTGAGGATGCCCGGGGCGCTGAGGGCAAAATTCTGACCCACCAATACCGCGGCGCCGCCCACAGGAAAATCAAAATAAGGGGCCTCATCCCGGGCAAATACGGTGTCCACCCTCAGAGATTGAACCAAGGCATTGTTGTCCGGATCGGTTTCAGTTTCATTCACTTCCAGACTCAGTGTCACCTGATAATTCCCTTGAGTGGAAAAGGGATGAGGGCCGGAAAAGTAATTTTGTGGATCGGCACACACGGGCATGAGGGGTGCAGCGTTTTCTATGGCATTCAGAAGAGTGGCCGGACCCTGTTGAACGCGGGTGCGTAATTTCACATCGGTCAATGGATTTATACCTATATTTAGACAGGTCAGATACCCGCGAATCCCGCTTCCCTGTGGTGGCATGTGGCTGTATTCGCTGGCCACACCTTGAACGACCGCAAGATCCGTTCCCACATTAGGATAAAATTCAAACGTGAAGGCAAAAGGATTACTGTCCCACATGTCGTCCCATTCTAAGTAGTAAGTGTTCCCGGGACATACCTGAAAATAACCTTCTGTTGCGTACAAGTCGGCCCCCGGAGCGTTGTTGAGTGGACATTCATCATCAAAGCCTCCTATAAGCTCCAAGGTGCTGCAATCGCTGGCGCTGCGATACACCCAAAGACGGGTGTCCACATCGCTGCCACAAGTTTTTACGTGGACTATTCCGGGCGCTGAAGGCACGTAGTAATACCAGTCGGCGTTTGTAGCACCATCGCAGTAATAGCAGCCACCGCCCGTGGAAGGGCCATCCGCATAGTTCACGCCCAGCGCCACAGGCCAGGCTTGGCTGCAGGTTTCGTTCGGGGCGCCCCCACGGTTTTCGGAAGAGAGAGGCCGGCGCGGTGGATTTTGCAAGAATTTTTTGAGCCGATCCCCTGGCCCTTGGCTCCACAAGCTACCGAGAATCAAAAGAAAGGAGGTCACATGGCTGAGCCATAAAGGCAATACCAAAGAGCTTTTTTTCATATTTAAAAATTGTTCAACGAATTTAACAAAAAGAATTCGGATCCTATTCAGATCATAATCCTGAATTTTTATTCTAATCTGATTTTTGGTAGAGCAGCCTAAAGGTTTTCAGTTTTAAAAAGGAATGTTTTTGAGATTTTACATCCAAAACTTTTCATGATTTGTTGATTGGTTTTGCAATACTCAATATGCCACAAAAAATACTTAGGGTGATTCTGGGGGACCAGTTGAATCCCCAACACAGCTGGTTTTCGGAAAAAAATCCAGAGGTATTATACCTTATGATGGAAATACGCCAGGAAACGGATTACGTGCTCCATCATGCCCAGAAAATCCTGGCTTTTTTCGGTGCCATGCGAGCTTTTGCCAGAGAACTTCAGGAGAAGGGTCATCGAGTGGAATATTTGAAAATAGTGGATCCTCAAAACCGCCAGTCTCTCCCGGAAAATTTAGACCATTACGTTAGAGCCATTCAGCCGGAGGCAGTAGAATATTTGGAGCCGGATGAATACCGCTTAGATGTCCAGCTAAAAGATTGGGCCGCTCGGCAAAACTTCAGCGTGCGTTGCCTCAGCGCCGAGCATTTTCTGACAGAGCGCGGGGTCCTTTCCAAAATGTTTCCCGGGGATAAGCCCCACATCATGGAGTTTTTTTATAGAAACATTCGAAGGAAATATGCCTGCATGGTGGATGCAGAAGGGAAGCCTTGGGGCGGCCGGTGGAATTTTGATGCCGAAAACCGCCAGTTTTTTCGCGGCGGCCGGGCAGTTCCGGAGCCGTGGATAAGTGGTGCTGATCTCCAGGAAGTATGGAGAGATGTGGAAGCCAGCGGTTGCCGTTGGTTCGGGGAAGTTAAGACCCGCGCTCTGCCTTTTCCGGTCTCCCGGAAAGAAGCCCTGGCTATGTTGCAGCATTTCGTCCGGGAGAGCCTACCGCTTTTTGGCACCTTTCAGGACAGCATGAATGCTGGACACCCCTTGCTCTGGCACTCCCGGTTGTCCTTTGCATTGAATGTAAAAATGCTGCATCCTATGGAGGTGGTGCGGGCGGCTGTGGAGGCCCACATCCATAATCCGGCAGAGTATCCCCTGGCCCAAGTGGAGGGATTTGTTCGTCAAATTATGGGTTGGCGCGAGTATATGCGCGGGGTATATTGGAAATATATGCCTCAATTTGCCCAAGACAATTATTTTGAACATCGAAGGCCGCTTCCTTCCTGGTTTTGGACCGGGAAAACGCGCATGAACTGTCTGCGCCATTGTATAGGCGACTCCCTGAAGCATGCCTATGCCCATCATATTCAACGCCTGATGGTGACCGGCAATTTTTGTTTATTGGCCGGCGTGGATCCTGCCGAAGTGGACCGCTGGTATCTTGGGATATATGCCGATGCCGTGGAATGGGTGCAGCTTCCCAATACACGGGGTATGAGCCAGTTTGCGGACGGGGGACGCACGGCCACCAAGCCCTATGTCAGCAGCGCAGCCTACATCCGCAAAATGAGCGACTACTGCCAGAACTGTGCCTACGACCCTCAGGATCGCCTGGGTCCAAAAGCCTGCCCCTTCAACAGTCTGTATTGGAATTTTTTTATGCAAAACGCCGAAAAACTTCGAAAAAATCCCAGACTTTCCATTGCCTTCAGGCAACTGGACCAAATGCCTGCCGCGCTGCGCACGGATCTCGCAAAAAAAGCAGAAGAAATTTTTGAAAATATTGAACACTTATAAATTTTTACCTAACCAAAAGATTTCCGGATTCCCAAAACGCATCGCCCAGTCACATTACTTTTGCACCGGCTATTGACCTTGCCATGAGTTCGCCTGTTATCGCCTCTGCGTTCGCTAAGTATTTTGATCTGGAACACCGGTTTGGGGCCTTTAATTATCATCCTCTTCCGGTGGTTTTAGAGCGGGGCGAAGGTGTGTATGTGTGGGATGTGGAAGGCCGCAGATATTTGGATTTCCTTGCCGCTTATTCGGCTGTCAACCAGGGGCATTGCCATCCCCGCATCATCCGAAGGCTGGTGGATCAAGCCCAGAAACTGACGCTTACCTCCAGGGCCTTCCACCACAATCTCCTGGGGCTTTACGAAAAATATTTGTGTGAACTTCTGGGCTATGAGCGGCTGCTTCCGATGAACACGGGTGTAGAAGCCTGTGAAACGGCCGTGAAACTGGCCCGCCATTGGGGATACAGGGTGAAGGGTGTTCCTGAGAACAAGGCGGCAGTGGTGTTTGCTGAAGGCAATTTTTGGGGACGTAGCATTGCAGCGATTTCGGCTTCCAGCGATCCCCTGAGCTACACCGATTTTGGTCCTTACGTCCCGGAATTTTACAAGATTCCCTACGACGATCCCGAAGCTTTGGAAAATATTCTTCGGGAGAATCCCCACATCGTAGCTTTTATGTGTGAGCCTATTCAGGGTGAGGCTGGGGTTATCCTACCGGAAACAGGATATTTGAAAGCCGTCCGCGAGATCTGCAGCCGGTACAAGGTTTTGTGGATTGCGGATGAGGTTCAAACCGGGCTTGGACGCACCGGAAAATTACTGGCCTGTGATCACGAGGATGTGAAGCCCGATATCCTGTGCTTGGGCAAGGCTTTGTCGGGTGGGGTGATGCCGGTATCGGCCGTCCTGTCTTCTTCGGAAGTAATGCTCACACTGAAGCCCGGGGAGCACGGCAGCACCTTTGGTGGTAATCCCCTGGCCTGTGCGGTGGCTATGGAAGCCGTGCAGGTGGTGGTGGATGAAAATTTGAGCGCTAACGCCGAGGCGCGGGGTCGAGAACTCCGGGAGGCTTTGGTTCGCATTGACAGCAGCCGCATCAGCGCCGTTCGGGGCAAAGGGCTGATGAACGCCCTGGTTATCCGTCCCAAAGGTGGCATCACGGCTTGGGAGGTGTGCCTCAAAATGATGGAGCTGGGCCTGCTGGCCAAGCCTACGCATCACCATACCATTCGTCTCACACCGCCACTATGCATCACACGCGCGCAGGTGGAAGAAGCTGCGCATATCATTCGCACGGCATTGCTGTCGTTGGATGCCGTATAAAAAATTTTTCTCCTATCCATTCCAACTTTAGGCCGTCATAAGCGAGTTCCATATTCGGAGGCAATTCTGCTGAGACTTCAGCATGAAGGCCCATCTGGTGGCTGATATGGGTGAAAAAGGTGGTTTTGGCTCCAATGCGGCCTGCCATCTGAAGGGCTTCCTGAAGGGAAAAATGAGATAGATGGGGCGTACGTCTTAGAGCGTTCAGGACCAACACGTCCAATCCTTTTAGTTTTTCCAATTCGCTTTCTTCGATGCGGTTGGCATCCGTGATGTAGGCAAAGGGCCCCAATCTAAAGCCAAGAACAGGCAGCTGATGATGATACACTTGCACCGGCATCACCGTATGTCCCTTCACATCAAATTCTTCCAGGCCAATGCGGCACAGATTGATTTCTGGAATGCCGGGATAGCCGTCGTCCGAAAAAATGTAGTGGTATTCCCTGCGAAGAGCTGCTTCCACACGAGGGCTGGCATATACATCAATCTTTTTCCCCTGAAGAAAATTGTAAGGGCGAATGTCATCCAATCCTGCAATGTGGTCCTTATGCTCATGGGTGAAAAGCACCGCGTCCAACGTAGAAGGGGCGGCCCTCAGCATCTGGTGTCGGAAGTCCGGTCCGGCATCTATTACCAGTACGGTGTCCGGCCATTCCACCATTACCGAACAGCGCAGACGCCGGTCCCTCGGATCCCGGGAACAGCACACCGGGCAGGAGCAGGTGAGAACAGGGATCCCCGCCGAAGTGCCTGTGCCTAAAAAGGTGACTTTCACGAGAAATGAGGCTGGGGAGCATTATGAACCACACGGGCTAGAATGTCCACCGCGCAATCCACCTCTTCCATGGTGTTCATACGGCTGAAGGAAAGTCGCACCGAGGGACGTTGGGAGGATTTTCCAAGAGCCCGTATCACATGCGAGCCTTTGTGGCTTCCCGAAGAACATGCGCTGCCTCCCGAAACGGCTAAACCCTCAATGTCCAGTCTGAATAGAAGCATGTCGGGATCTGGAAATTCAGGCAAGAGAACATTCAGAACAGTGTAGAGGCTATCCTCGGAAATATCCCCGTTGAATTCGGCTTCGGGGATATTTTCCCGGATTTTTTCCAAAGCTCTGTTTTTTAAGCTGCGGATATGATTTTCATGGTCGGCTCTCGCGCTCAGCGCTAATTCCAGGGCCTTGGCCATACCGACGATGCCATACACATTTTCTGTGCCGGCGCGCAAATTGCGTTCCTGGGCACCTCCGGTAATCAAAGGGCCGCAGGCCTTGCCGCCGCGGAGGTAGGCAAAACCCACGCCCTTGGGCCCGTGAAATTTATGGGCGGAGGCCGCCGCAAAATCCAAAGGCAGATCCTTAAAAGTGAGAGAGTAGTGCCCCACAGTCTGGACCGTATCGCTGTGAAAATGAGCGCCGTGCTGACGTGCAAGATATCCCACTTCGGCCAGATTTATCATGGTGCCGATTTCATTGTTGGCATGCATCAGGCTCACGAGCGTTCGATTTCCGTCATGGTGCAGTTCCTTTTCCAAAAAATTTAAATCCGGACGGCCTTCCGTATCGGTAGGGAGAAAAACAACTTCCACACCGTCTTTTTCATGCAATTCTTCCACCGTGTGCAGCACGGCATGATGTTCCAGAGGCGATGTGATGATTTTGCGAACCTGGCCGGCCCGGACGACGGTGCGCAGGATCATGTTGTCCGCCTCGGTGCCGCCGCTGGTGAAACAAATTTCTCCCGGAGAACAGCCCATGAGCTCGGCCATCGTTTTTCGTGCGCGTTCCACGAGGGTCCTGGCTTCGCGGCCAAAAGCATGGGTGGAGGAGGGGTTGCCAAAACATCGGTCCATCACCTCCTTCATAACGGCCGCCACCTCCGGGTCCAGCGGCGTGGTGGCAGCGTTATCCAAATAAATTCTGGGATGGGTTTTCATTAAAATTATAAAGAAAGAGCGTTTTCTTTGAGTTCATCCACATAATGCATACAGTCGGCCGCCAGTTGCTCTGCTTCCGTGCGGCTTGGGGCTTCGGAATAAATGCGCACAATCGGCTCGGTATTGGACTTTCGGATGTGCAACCAGCCGCGTGGGAAATCCACTTTCAGGCCGTCTTCATGGTTTTGTGGATAGTCTGAGTAATGCGCCGAAAGAGCTCTGAGGAGTCCGTCCGCAGAAAGGCCGGGAGGCAGGGTCACTTTCTTTTTGGCCATCTCATACTGAGGCAACTCCTGACGCAAGGCCGAAAGAGATTTCTTTTCAAGGGCTAAGGAGGTGAGCATTAAAGCTATGCCGGCTAAAGCATCCCGGCCATAATGAAGTTCCGGAACAATGACGCCGCCGTTGCCTTCCCCGCCCAGCACCGCGCCGGTTTCTTTCATGCGCGCCACCACATGCACTTCACCAACCGGTGCGGAATGTGTTGTGCAGCCCAAAGCCGAAGCCACATCTCTTAAAGCCCTGGAGGAGGACAAATTGTTCACCACAGGACCGGGCCGATGCTTCAAATAATAACGGGCCACCGCCACCAAGGTATTTTCTTCACCAAACATCACGCCGTCTTCCTGAATGAAAGCCAGGCGGTCCACATCAGGGTCCACCACGATGCCCAGGTGGGCCCCGTTTTCTTTCACTTTTTTACAAACTTCCTGAAGATGTTCGGCCAAAGGTTCGGGATTGTGGGCAAAATGGCCCATTGGCGTCGCATTCAGAACTTCCACCTCCCGCACGCCTAAAGCTTCCAGCAACAACGGCACGGCCAAGCCGCCGGTGGAATTGATGGCGTCCACCACCACGCGAAAATTTGCAGCAGCCACCGCCGCAGGGTTCACCAAAGGATGTTTCAAGATGGCTTCCACATGCTCACGGATGTAACCGCCCGGATGGGTCTCAATGACTCCCAAATGCTGCCAGGCAGGAAATTCGATTCTGGGGCTTTCCGATAATTCTAAAATCCGGGCCCCATTTTCAGCGGACACAAACTCCCCTTCAGCGTTCAGGAGTTTGAGGGCGTTCCACTCAATAGGATTATGGCTGGCTGTGAGAATGATGCCTCCTTGCGCCCGCAACCCTTTAACAGCCATTTCGACAGAGGGGGTGGTGGTGTAGTCGAGCAGCAGCACGCGCAAACCGCAGGCGGCTAAGGTGTTGGCCACGATTCCTTGCAGAAGCGCGCCGGACAGGCGTCCATCGCGCCCCACTACCACGGACGGCTGAAATTCTGGAAATTTTTCCTTAACCCAAAAGGCATAACCGCTGGTAAACTTCACAACATCCAGAGGCGTAAGACCTTCTCCAGGAAAGCCTCCCACCGTGCCGCGTATGCCGGAAATGCTTTTAATGAGAGTCATAGAGCAAAAGTATGACCCTAAGACCTGCGCCGAAAAAAGACATGTGAAAAGCTTAAACTACTTTTTTCAATTTTCTTTATAATCCTTCTTTTTCAAACAATTTTTTGAGAAAACCTTCCAGGTCTTCCACACTCAGACGCCGGCCTACAATTACTTTTTTTCGGTCCAGAACGTAAATCTGGGGTGTGCTGTAGATATCATACGTTTTGTGCACATTCAGGCTTTGCAGATCCGTGAGCCGTTGCTCAATGACAAATTTTTCAGGTTTTTCGGCCATTATGGGATGCACGGCCACATTGATCCAATCCAGGCCTTTTTCCCGGATAAAGCTTTTCCACTTATCCATATTCCTGTCCGTACATACGGCAAAAACCTTCAGTCCGCGGCCTTTCCACACATCATATAATTCTTTGAGTTTTGGCATCACTTTTTGGCAATGTCCGCATTCGGGCGACCAGAAAACCAAGACTGTGAAGGGGGCATCCACTTTGGCCAGATTGTACCAGGTTTTGAGGGCGGTATCCGGTAAAATCAGATTCGGGGCCGGCTTGCCGATGAGCAAGGGTTCCATGTTGCGGGCCCGTTCCTGTATCTTGGCAACGGCCGCAGAATCTGCCCAGAAGGCTTTGTCGCGGGTATAATAATTTTTAGCCATGTGCACAAACACCGCTTCCATTCCCATCACGTTGGATCGTTCGTAGGTGCTGGTGATGTAGTGGACGGTGTATTTGAAATTTTCCTTGGATTTCTTGGCCTGGCCCACCAGCCAGTCCGCCGCTGCAATGACGGAATCCGGCACAGGAGGGATGAGTTTTTCCAAATAAAACTTCAACTTATTGTGCAGAATGGGGGTTCGGGCCATTTTATCGTCTTCCCAGGCAAAACCATCGAAGTAATGTTGCCGGAAATAACGGTAAGCATAGGTGCTGTCCTTGCGGCCATCCGGCAAAAGGGGCGTCTCTTCCGGCACTTCGGGCTCGCGCATGCTCTGGAACATGCGCCCCACAAAGAGATGTCCGTTTTTCTGAATAAGTTGAAGGCGGAGTTCGTTGATTTCCTGTTCCAGTTTTTTGCTCCATTCCCTGTAGATTTTCACGGAATCATGGGTTTCCGGCAAAGTGTCCAAGCGTTTCAAGTATTTGTACAACAATTCCTGCCGGGGCCCCGTGGTTTTGAGGAAATCCAGAAACACAGCGTTGCTGGCAGAGCCTTTCACGCGGGCATTTTTGATGAAATCGGCGGTGTCGGTTTCGATGGAGAAATGTTGTTGTTCATCCACCAGAAATTCCATGTAGCGTTTGCTGGGCAGGATAAGAAGATAAATACCGCCTTCCAGCGGCTTTTCACCCGAAAAAATGAACTCCCCGTTTTTGGGATTCAGCCGGGCCGTGTCCGTCAAATATTTTTTGTCTCCATAATGAAAGCCCAGGTACACTTCTTTTCCGGAAAAATCTCGCAGTTTAAAACGAATTTCATGACCGGATTTTTGGGCTCTCAAGTTCAAAAATGGGAAAAGGCCTAAAAGCAGAATCAAAAAATGCAGGATTCTCATGGCAAAGCGCAAAAATACATATCAAAAAAGGGGCCATTAAGCCTGATAGGATGCTCAGAAGCAGTATGAGAAAAATACATGGTGCTAAAAAGTAGGCTTTCTAAATTAGATAAACACTTAAGAGAAAGATTTTTCTCTTCGGTCGATACAATAAGTTTGGGAAAATTTTCAAATGGTCAGAGACAGCGCACTCAGGTGTATTAATGCATTGTACAACACAAATTTACCGGGCACGGCTAAGGCAGCCCGTTTTCTTGCCAGAATATTTTTTGGTAGAGCGCCAGAATCCATTATCACTTCCACAATTTACGGATTAAAGATTTTTCTGAAACCTTCGGAAGATTTAATGGGGCTGGAAAACGAAATATTCTATTTAGGTACCTACGAAAGGGGAACAATTTCTGTTTTGAGGCAATTTTTATTGCCAGGCGAAAACTTTGTAGATGTTGGGGCCAATATTGGTTTTATTTCTATTTCAGCAGCGCAGGTTCTGGGAGAAGGCACAATTTGGGCTTTTGAGCCCAATCCGGAGGCCAGGGAGATTTTAGAGAAAAATATCGCTTTAAATAAAATTAGGAATATTCAGGTGTTGCCTTACGCTCTGGGATCTTCTGAAGGCCAGGGAGAAATTTTTATCAACGCTATCGCGCACAACAGAGGAGGCGCCACTCTGCTGGATATAGAAAAAAGGAAAGATGGGAAAACCTACTCTGTGGAAATAAAAAGACTGGACAAACTCCTGCCAGAAAATTTCAGCTTGGCTATGATGAAGATTGATGTGGAAGGCTTTGAAATGGAGGTTTTGAAAGGCGCTGAAATTTGGTTGCGTAAGAAAGATGCGCCGGCTTTAATTGTGGAATGCAGTCTGGAAAGAAATACCACGAATTTCTCAGGCGTGGATTTGTTCAATTATATAAAAGGTCTCAATAAATACCTGATTTTTAAATTAGCGAAAGGAAAAAACAGACTTTCCAAACTTCAGGAAATCAAGAATGAGAAGGATTTGCCGCGGCATGATAATATTTTTTGTTTTTTGCCAGAACAGCTCCCTAGACTACATTCCATGTTTTAAATTTTTGAAAAAGGAATAAATGTATAATTATATTTAATGAAATAAATTCCAGGTTTTAAAGTGCTAACGTCGAGTACAAAATTGTTTTTATAAACATTTTGACTTATAATAATTTTTCCCTCGGCGCTCAAAATATAAATTTTGGATTTAGAAATATTTAAAGCATCTTGAGTTTGAATATGGATTATATCCATTGTGGGGTTGGGGAATACGGATATAGGTGGTAAAGTTTCAGAGTGCTGAGAAGAAGATGAAGTTTCATTGCAATCCTTCACATATTTCAGTGTAGCGGATAGTTTTGGGGCGGGCACAGTTAAGGTATCTTGATACAAGCTCTCAAGGAGGCCCCAACTGCCATATTGGGCGCTGCGCGGCGTAACCAGAGAAAAATTCATGAGAAGCCAGGGATGCGGACCACTGTGGATATTTTTTAGATATTCATAGTTTTCTATATATAGATTATACATGGCGGTATCTCTCTGAATATCTAAAAGCACCTGGTCGTAGGTGGAGGGTGCACCGAAAGGTATAGGGGTAATATGTTGGCCTCCTTCATAAAAAAATACCTTCTTACTCAATGGTAACGCCACAGAATCTACAATTTGTTTTATCCAAACCCATTCGTGGGCTTCACGGTCTTCCCGCACCCTCTGCGCTAAGTAAGGCACCGTAGCGGCGGCGCCAAGAATATCCAGAAGACTGTCGGTGGCATGGCTGATTCCAAAATAATAGGTGGGTGCCACGGCATCGAAAAGATGGGGTTGAATTTGTGAAGCTAACCGTCGGCTTACATCGAGCCAGGAGGTGAACATGCCCACTGTACGGGTGATGCGATGCAACTGACCTTGGTAGGTTTGGGTCCAAATGTTCATGCAGTTTTCTATGGCCGGGGCGAGACATTCAGGCCAGTAGTTCGTTCCAACATCACAATTATAGGTTTGATACAGCCATTGAGTTTGCCCGAAGATCCAGTTCCAGATTTCGTTGCTGAATTCCACCACCAGGTGGCGGCCGGGTTCCAGATTATCACGAAAAAATTCAGCCATTCGTTGGATGTAGTCGTTGCTGGCGTTGTGGGGCACGCATACCCAGCCATCCAGGTCATAATCGTTCATCAGCTGCACCATGTATTCGTAGGGGATACCCTTGCTGTGGGTGAAAGTATAGAAACCTGGCTGGGAGCGCTGGTTCCAATCCAGGGTGTACCCGGCTGGGGCCGGGTTCCACGGATCCGCCTGCCCCCAGTTGTTGGTGCGGCCCCAGTCCATGAAACGAACCGCCTGAAAGCGGGTGACCCACTGGAGCCAATCCGGGTTAAATGGTTGGGAGGCGTAAGTGGAAGCATGGCCCGGCATGATGAGCCGCACATTACGCACTGGGTTTCCAGCCGTGGACTGGGTAATACACAATTGTAACTGCCCGCCTACAGGATTTGGAAAATCAAAGGTGATGGTTTGTGGACTTGTCTGGGTCCAATTGGTTATAGGTCCAGAATAGGAAAACTGACCATCTCCATCCCACAAAAGGGTGTAAGTGCCCGGTTTCCAGCCATCGGTAACAGCCCAGATAGTGCAGACGTATTGGGGTAGAGGATGCTGGGAGATGGTTTGGGGCAAGTGGGTGGGGTAGCCGTTGTTGTCGTAAGAGAGGTATGAAGCCATTCCGGTGTTAAATTCCCAAGTGGGATCATTAACACCTTTGGTGTACCATTCACGGCACATCTTCATCATATCCACAAAAGGAATCTCCGTGCCATAATCGAAAGCAGAAGATAGGTTCGTGCCCAGCCGCAAAGGGCAAGGGGATTGACCATGAATGGACGGTATACCGTAAGTTGGGACAAGAAAAAAGGGGATTAAAAAGAGCTGTTTTGGCATAAACGGCTCATTTAAAGTTTTAATAAGCGTCCTGTGTAGCCTTTATATTGTAGAACGTAAAGCCCAGGAGCAAGCCAGCTTAAGTCGGTGCTTGTTCCAGAAAAAGTACCCACACATTGACCTGAAATATCGAAAATCTGAGCCATTGAGGTGGAAATAGGAGACTCCCCTTCAACACTCAGAAAAACCGGACCTTTGGTAGGATTTGGAAAGATCTTCAAGCTGCCATGCCGATTCTGAGAAATAGAAGCAAGGTGCGTGAGGCCGCTCCGAGGGTAGTGGGTCACGACGTCCCACACCATATGCTGGACGTATTGGGCAAATGCGGGCGGAATATTGGTACCAGACATGAGTGTATGAGGAAGGCCCACAGGACTTTGATTGAACAAACAAGCATAGTGAATCATGGTGACCATGTAGTTGCCCAAATCATTAAGGTGAACGCCGTCTGCGCTAAATATGGCATTCACATGGGAAATACCCGGTACTAAACCTTGCTGAATGTCGTCATAAAAACGGGCCATCATACGGTTGCCTGGTATGATGTACACCGGGGGACAACCTGGGGGCCGGTGGGCATTTGCGTAGTCCTGCATCTGATGCCAACCGCTTTCCATCATGTCCAACAGTTGTCGCCAGCCTGTGGCCGAGCCGTCCGTGGCGCCGGGCACGCCATAGGAATCACCAAAGTAATATGTGGAGCCGTCCAAACCGCCCCAGTTGGTCCAAAGCAGGGTGGGCGCCCCGGCGCCATTGTGCCCCGCCTGCCAAGTATTGTTGACGAACCAGGACAAATGTTCGGGGGACTGGTGCGCAGTGAGAGCCAGGGGCCCTTCCATATTTTCGGTGATCACCAGCACCTGCCATTGGTTTATATCGAAGCGGGGATTCATGTTGGCTTCATAACAGGCTACACTATTGTCCTGGCCACACCAGGCGAGCGTAGTATCCCAATGAAAGCGCATCCAAGCCCCAGCCAAAGTAGCAGAGCCCACCAGACTGCCCCAGGCTTGCCAGCCACCAGCAAAACCATTTTGTTGGGCTATAAGTTCCACAAATTGTCCGGGCCAGGGATTAAAAAGGGGATCAGTTAGGCTATGGCCACAATGCAGCTGTTTGATGTTGAAAGGATACGGCGCTTTTGGAGGGAGATTTTGGGCCGAGCCACAGATTGAATTTCCGAAGTAGACGAAAAAAACCGAAAAAAAGATTTTTTTCATATGTTTAAATTCTTGTACAAAAATAAAGAAAGAAAAATCTTTCTTAATTTGTCCTTAAGTGCAATTTTTTTTAATTGTCCATGGATTAAATGTTAAATGAAAAACTTTAGCAGCTCTTTTAACGAAAGCCCAAAAAACCAGACCATTGTACTTTAGCCCCATAATTTAAGTCTGCCATGAAACTTTTAGAAGGAAAAGTGGGCCTCATCACGGGGGCTCTGGATGAAAATTCCATCGCCTGGAAAGTAGCGCTGAAAGCCTATGATCAGGGGGCGCGCATTGTGCTCACCAATGCCCCGGTGGCATTGCGCATGGGCAAAGTGAACGAGTTGGCCCGTCTGTGTCAAACGGAAGTGGTGCCAGCCGACGCTACCAGCCTGGATGACATCCGCCGGTTATACGAAAAATCCATGGAATTATTAGGCGGAAAATTGGACTTTGTCCTGCATTCCATCGGAATGAGCCCCAACGTGCGCAAGGGGCGCGCTTACACCGACCTGAACTATGACTTTTTACAAAAGACCCTGGATATTTCGGCCATTTCGTTTCATAAAATGCTGCAGACGGCCTATCAAATGGATTGCATCAACCCCTGGGGCAGTTTTACGGCACTCACCTACATCGCAGCCCAACGGGTGTTCCCGGATTACGGGGATATGGCCGATGCCAAAGCTTTGCTGGAGTCCATTGCCCGGGGATTTGGGTATCACTATGGGAAATTTCGGAAAGTGCGGGTGAACACCGTGTCGCAATCTCCCACCTGGACCACGGCCGGAAGCGGCGTCAAAGGCTTTGATGCTTTTTTTGATTTTGCCCACAAGATGTCGCCTTTAGGCAACGCTCCAGCCGAAGCATGCGCTGACTTTTGTGTGTTTTTGTTCAGCGATATGGCCCGGTACATCACGATGCAAAACCTTTATCACGACGGCGGGTTTAGCAATATGGGTGTGGATCCTGCCGTTATCCTGAAAAATTCAGAATAGCGCCGATGGTGCGTTGGATGAACTTTTTTCTTCCGCTGCGCAAAATTTTTATATGGCTGGCCTTTGCGGGCACTTTGTGTGGTTGCAAAAAGCGGTGCTGGCAATGCGTGCGGCCCGAGAGCGGGGAGCCCATCTTCTCAGAACTGTGCAATGATGCCCCGGACTACAACCGCCAGACTCTGGACAATTACAAATACGCCTGCGGCACGGTGGGGGGGGTGGTGAAGGAATCGGACTGAAAGGTGTGTTTATAGCATGTATTTCCTTTCGTCTGCACTAATGGCTTCCTCCCTTTTCGTCGGATTGCATGACCCCCACTCTTACGCCAAGCCGGAGGAGGCCCGTGTAACGCATCTGGACCTGAACTTGCGCCTGGATTTTGAAAAAAAAGTCATTCAGGGCAGAGCCACCCTCCTTTTTGAGACATCTTCCCGAGCCGATTATTTGACCTTAGACACCCGGCAACTTTTCATCCATTCCGTCAGGTCCGGTGATGATGCCCTGCCTCTGCCATTTAGTTTGAGTTCTCCTGATGATGTGCTAGGACAAGCCCTTCAGATTCGCCTTCGGCCGGGAATCCAGAAAGTGGTGATTGAATACGAAACCGCCCCGGATGCACCGGCGCTTCAGTGGCTTTCAGCGGAACAGACGGCCGGCGGAAGAGAACCTTTTCTCTACACGCAATCCCAAGCCATCCTTTGCCGCAGTTGGATTCCATTGCAGGACAGCCCGGGTATTCGTTTCACATATACGGCAAGAGTGGCTACAAAGCCGGGACACCTGGCCCTTATGAGCGCCCAGAATCCACAAAAACTAAAGTCCGACGGCGTGTATGAATTCCGTATGGACCACCCGGTGCCCGCTTACTTGATGGCCCTGGCCAGTGGCCGTCTGGATTTTGGCGTTCTGGACCACAATGTGGGCGTGTATGCCGAACCCGAGATTTTGCCCCGCGCTTTGAAAGACTTTGAAGATACGCCCCGCATGTTGCGAGCCGCCGAAAAATTATACGGGCCCTATCCATGGGGGCGCTATGATATCCTGGTGATGCCGCCTTCCTTTCCTTTCGGCGGCATGGAAAATCCCTGCCTCACCTTTGCCACGCCTACGATCCTCACGGGGGATAAATCGCTCACATCCCTTGTGGCGCACGAGCTGGCCCACTCCTGGAGTGGCAACCTGGCCACCAATGCCACCTGGAACGATTTCTGGCTGAATGAAGGTTTCACGGTGTATTTGGAACGGCGCATCATGGAAGAGCTGTACGGCTCCTCTTATCGGGACATGTTGGAAGTATTAGGTTATGAAGATCTGATTCAAACCATCGAAGCGCTTAAGGAGGAGGGGCGGGAAGAGGACACACGTCTCAGACTTCACTTGGATAACCGGGATCCTGATGAGGGTATGAACGACATTGCCTACGAAAAGGGATACCTATTTCTGAGAAGTGTGGAAAGGCTTATAGGGACTCAGGCCATGGACAAAATGCTTCAGGAATGGTTTCGCCGGCATGCCTTCAAAAGTGTGACCACCGCTTCCTGGATGGAATTTCTAAAAGAACAGTTGAGCCTTGAACAATGGGTTGCAGTACAACCGGATAAGTGGATTTTGGAGCCTTTTCTGCCCTTGCACGCGGCTCCACAATCCAGAGCCTTTCAGGAGGTGGAAGAGGCCGTATTTCAATGTTTAAACGATATAGACAAATTTCGCCCTGTCTGGGAAAAATGGAATTCTCACCAGCGCCAGCATTTTTTGCGAAAGCTTTCAGAGCAAAAGCCAACCCCGAAAGATTTGGCCGCTTTGGATGCTTCATTAGAACTGAATGAAAGTACCAACTCTGAAGAATTATTCATTTGGTTCATGATGGCCCTCAAAGCAGGGTATATGGATATCCTGCCCCGCTTAGATGCGTTTTTATCCTCCGTGGGTCGTCGTAAGTTCGTTTTGCCTTTGGTGCGTCAGTTGGCCTGCATGCCCGCTCTCAGGGATTGGGCCCGGAAGCGATTTCTGGAGCGTTGGAAGCTTCGCTACCATTATGTGACGGCTTCAAGTTGCGAAAGCGCTTTCTCAAAAGATTGATTTTTAACATAATTTAAAGTTATCTTTTAGAAATCCCATTTTTAAAGCGAAAACGGGTCTATATTTTACAATCTATTTTTCCTTTTCGCCTAAAACAATCGTTTTAAAGCTAATAAATGAAAAATATAACAATTGAATTTGGAATTTGGGAAATCAATGATTGATTTTTTAATATTAATATTCATTAAATAAGCAGGCACGCTGTTTTTTAGCAACTTTCCTTCAAGATAAAGCGTTAAGTTTGTAGTAAGGTAATCGTATGAGAAACAAAAGCAACTTCATTAGAAATGGGTTGCTTTTTTCAATAGTTATTTTCTGGTTTTTAATACCAGTCAGAAGC
>JANWWP010000053.1 GCA_025055575.1 Flavobacteriales bacterium
CCTTCCTCAATCCACAATTTCCCGCATCAGCATAAAAGCTTCGGCCGCATGGACGCCGATGGTGCTGCCGCGCAGGCGGGCCAAGGCCTCCACATTCTCCGGCGCGCGGGCGGGCGGGCCGTGCAGAATCTGGCTTTGATAACAGGCCAGGGCTTGGAGTTTTCGGTCCAGATGGGCGCTGATGTCCACGAAGACATTGGGCATGAAGGCGTCAGAACTCACAGGCAAGGCCCAGTCCGTTTCGGAAAGGGTTTCGTAGCTGAGCACTTTCTTCACGGTGAAGGGGGGTCTGGGCCGGGCGGCCACCATGGCGGCGTGGTGCACAATCTTGTGATCGGCGTGGATGTCGCCGCTGTGGGGAATGTACATCACGTCGGGCCGGATGCGCACCACCTCGCGCCGCAGGGCATCGGCCACCTGATGGTGTGGGATGGTATCCAGCCGGGGCGCCGGGAAATCCAGAAAGCGGGTTTCACAGACGCCGAGCAGCTCATGGGCCTGGGCCAGTTCGCGGCGGGTTTCTTCGATCTGTTCGGGCGGAAAAATTTCGGGAATACCGCGGGTGATCACCAGCACATGCACGCGGGCGCCCGCGCTGGCATAGCGGGCTATGATGCCCCCGCAGCCCAGCACTTCATCGTCCGGGTGGGGCGCCAGAATTAATACGTTGAGACTCATTTTGAACGGTGAGGGATGTGGGACAAAAGGTTTTCCAGCGTGGTTTCGAGCTGTTGCAGGCGCTTTTTTAGGCGCACTATTTCGTCAGCGGTTTTCAGCAAGAGCGAAGTGCCCACCTGGATGGCGGGCGCCTGACCCGGGTCAGCAAAGGCCCATTCGGTAAGCCAAATCAGACCTTGGCCGGTTTGCACCAGCACACCGCGGGGCGTGATGTCGAGCACGCGGCCCACCACGCCTTTCACGGGTAGATGCGGCTCGGGTTCGGCTTTCCAGATGATCAGCTTGGCGTCGTTCACGTAGGTGTAAGCGCCCGGATGCGGCCTGGAACTGGCCCGGATGAGGCGCACGATCTCGTCGGCGCTGCGGGTCCAGTCGATGTATCCATCTGCAGGAGCCCGGCGGCCATAGAAGGTGGCACGGGATGCGTCCTGGGGTTGGGGATTCCAGTGGCCGGCACGCAGTTGGGGCAGCCATGTGTCCAAAGCTTTTTCCAGGGCCCTCTCCATTTTATCAATGACGCTGCCCGCGTCGTCGTCGCGCGTGACCTCGAAGGGTTCCTGCACCAGGATCGGGCCGGCATCGGCGGCCTCGTTCATCAGGAAAAAGGTGGCCGCTCCCGGGCGTTGTTCCAGGATGAGCCAGGCGATCGGGGCTCGTCCGCGGCCTTCGGGGAGCCGCGTGGGGTGGAAGCCCACGCATCCAATGCGCGGCAAGGCCATCAAATCCGGCTTCACCAGTTGGGACAAGCCCACCACAAAAAAAAGGTCGGGCTGCCAGATTTTTAATTGCTCTGCCACGCGGTCCTCGTTGATGTTTTCGAAATCGGCGTAGGGGATACCTGTATTCTCCAGAAGGTCGTCCAGGCGGGTGTAGCCGCTCACCTGGGCAGCCTTGTGGGCCGAGAGGCCCAACACCCCCACCAGATTCATCCGATGTCGCAGGAGGGCCTGTAGGGTGCGTCGTGTGCTGTACACACTGCCCGCCAGCACAATGCGCGGATTTTCATTAAGAACCATGAGCGTCACCGGCCGGCTTTTTATGCACAAAACGTTCTTCCCCTTTAAGAACCACGGCGAAAGTACGGAGCAGGATTTTTAAATCGAGCGCCAAGCTGAGATTTTCCACATACTGGGCATCGTAGGCCCAGCGTTCGGGCCAGGTAAGAAAGATGTTGCCATTCACCTGGGCCAGCCCGGTGAGTCCGGGCCGCACCCACAAACGCTTGCAGGCCAGTTCGGTGTAGTCGGCCCGTTGTTCGGGCAGGGCCGGCCGGGGCCCCACCAGGCTCATGTCTCCGGTCAGCACGTTGATGAGTTGGGGCAATTCATCCACTTTATAACGCCGCAGCCAGCGGCCCACACGGGTAATTTCGGGATTGTCCAAAAACACTTCCCCTGTGACGGCCCTGGGCCTGTGGGTCATCGTGCGGAATTTGAGTAAGTTAAAAACAGCTCCGTTCCGCCCCATCCGCTTTTGCCTGAAAAAGACCGGGCCCCTGGAATCCAACTTGATGAGAACGATGGTCAGCAGCAGCAAGGGGGCCAGCAGTGTCAGCAAGACCAGTGCTGCGACCGCATCCAAAAGGCGCTTGAAGCAGCAGGAATACAGGTTTTTTTTCATGGAGGGGAAAGATGGAGCCGATGGGCAGCCACAAATTTCAAAATTGAAAGTTTTTCCGGGCTAAAATTGTTTAACAGCATCTGATGCGTTTGGAAATTTTCACCCCCCCACCAGAATAATTTGGAAGGAAATGTCGCACGTCCATGCACAGGTTTGCTTAACAAAAAATTTCATAGAGAAAATCGCTTTTTAAAAAATAGAACAACGTTTCATAAAATAAAATTATTTTGAATGAGAAACTTTAATTTATGAAATTAAACTCTTATTCAAAACTTTTTGAATTTGATATGATATTCAGGTTTAGTGCCCTATTTCTCACATGTATCTTTTCCATATCAGGGGTTCGGGAGGGCAGGCCTCAGAGTCTCTACCGGGTGGAGCACATCGCGCCCGGATACGAAACGCTCGTCAATCCCGTTATTGTGCAGTCTGGCATCATCCAGGCGCAGTTTTCGCCACTGCCTTTGCCATTTGATTTTCAGTATGCGGGCGTCACATACGCGGCCGGGGACACCCTGTGGGTGCACACGGACGGTTTTATTTGCTGGGGTGGGCCCCCGTCGGGTTTGAATATGTCAGCTTTTCCGGGACCTATGGCTTACAATGTGCTCTGTCCCTGGTTTGAAAATCTCTATCTGGCCGGTTCGGCCGCGATTCAGTATGAAGTGCTGGGCTCTGCGCCAGAGCGCCGGCTGGTGGTGGAATGGAAGAATGTGTTTTAATATTATTACACCAATTTCAGCAGTCCTGCCACGTTTAATGCGCGCAGTTTCCAAGTAAAAATTTTTGAGAACGGATCCTCGATAGAATACCATTATGCGCCGCCTTCTGCGGCTTCTCCTCCCGGTCCGGAGGAAAATGCCTTTATCGGGCTGGCCTGGCCGCCGGGCGGGGAAGGACATTTTCTGGACGGCATCACGGGAAGCCAGCGTTTTGCAGCCTTTTCCGGTAATATTAGCCAGTATCCGGCATTTGCCCTGCGTTTTGAGCCGGGGCCGCCTCTGCCGCCTTTGCCGGGCGGCGTGTATTCGGTGGGGTCTGGCGGGGCCTTCTCCAGCGTCACAGAAGCCCTGGCCCAGATTGAACAGCGGGGGCTGGCCGGGCCGGTCACTCTCAGCCTCATAGACTCCGTCTATGCCGTATCGGCTTTTGGGGGACGGGAGGTATTTCCCTGGGTGATGGGCTCAGCTACCGGAGGTGGCCATCCTTTGGTGATTGAGGCGGCCGATACAGGATATCGTCAACTCCGGGCCTACGGGGTCCGTTTTCAAAATGGCTCGGGCAGCAACCAGCCGGTGCTGTATCGGGTTTTTTCCAACACACTTGCCCCGTTGGCCACCACCCGCAGCGACGGACTGGTGTATCTGCTGGGCGCCAATTATGTGACCCTGCGGCGTTTCGGGTTTGTGGCCCAGACTCCTCTGAACTGGCTTGAAAGGGGTGTCGTAATAGGCGCTTCCGACGGGCAGGATGGAGCCCAGTATAATGTGGTGGAAAAATGGCGTTTGCATTTTCCCGATAATACTGGCCTGGGGGCTCTGGGCTTACAACTTTCCCGTTTTTTTTCTCCTCTTTCGCAACAGGGAACCAATTCTCACAACACTTTCCAGGATCTGGAAATTCGGGGAGCCCTCACCGCTGTGTATCTGGCCGGAGACACCTTGATGCCCGATGAAGGCAATATTCTTGGAACTTCGGAATGCGCCCGTTTCAATCATTTTGAGTTTGAATCCCAGGGATCATCAAACACCTACCCCGACGGATTTTCAGCTCTTATCTGGATCGTTGGGGGGCAAAAAAACTTCAAAATGTTTAATAACCGAGTCGGCTTTTGGACCCTCGGATGGGCCAATTCCAGTGCGTCATTTATCCAGCAATATGCTGTGCGGGCTGAAAGACTGGAGGGCCTCACAGAAATATACAACAACAGGGTGTTTTCTATGGGGAGCCGTTGGAATTTCCCATCCCGTCTGTTTGGTTTTTACATTCAGAGCGGCGTGCAACCGGGCAATGAAGTGCGATTTTACAACAATATGGTGGGCGGACTCCGCACGGCATCGCAATTGACCCAAAACTCGCTGATATGCGGCATCCATGCCGATGCCCTCAACGCGGATGCCCTCCACCGGATATACAACAACACGGTGGGCTTCCGGGGCGCCACGACCTACGGAACCGCCTGCCTAAGCCTTAAAAATCCATCGGTTCATTACGATGTGCGCAACAATATTTTTGCTAACGCGGCGCTCAAGTTGGCCCCCGCGGGTCGGCCTCATCTGTGCCTCTTGGATTCTCTGGGGGCCTTTTCCAGTGGCAACGCCAGTGCGGATTACAATATCTACTACGTGACCGACACTGTGCCGGGGCACTATTTGTGCCAGTCGGGCAACAACCTACATGCCGGACTGCCCGCATGGCAGGCCGCTTCAGCCGGGATGGATGCGCACTCCGTCTCCGGCCTTCCGGCATTTTACAACGCCACCGACCTGCATGTGCTGGACTCTCTGTGCTTTGCCACAGCCGATCCTACCGTGTTCACAATGGTTTCCGAAGATGCCGACTGCCAGACGCGTCAGCCACCTCCTACAGCCGGCGCCGATCAACCCATCCCGTGCGGCACTTGGACGGATTCTCTCATTTTGAGCCTCCCTCAGGCCTGGGGATGCACGGGTGGGGCAATCCCCCTCAACAGCACCCTGCCGCCTCCGGCTTTGGGTCTCCAATACTTTTGGGAATTCTCCAACGACACCGGCGCGTCCTGGAATGTTTTCAGCAACGGCGCGCCTCCCGTCAGTTACGTGTTAGGAGGGGAGGGGCTCCATTTTCGATTGAGGGCTGAGTGCAGTCTATCAGGTCAAACTTCGGTGAGCGCGCCCCAGTACGTGGAAGTATTTCAAACCTCCTGTTCCTGCCCTTCTGCTTATCCCATTGTAGCCCCCACCCAAGCCGACGGCGAAGAAATTGTTCAGGTATCGGTGGGCGCTATGACTAACACTTCGGTGTGTCAGGACACGGCGGCCGGTTTTCTATCCCAGCCCGGACGCTACAGCAATTTCACCCTGGTGCCAGGGCCCTCCGGCCTACCCGGCACTTTCATTCCCTTTACGCTGTGGCAACAAAGCTGCGCTTCGGTGCCTCAGCCCAATGGTTTTCAGCTTTATGTGGATTGGAATGAGGACGGGGATTTTTTAGATGCCAACGAACGGGTGTTCAATCAGCCCCAAAATGTAGTGGGCAACCACCAGCAATCGGGCATTTTTCAGATACCTTATGGCGTGTCGCCCGGCAGCAAACGCATGCGGGTGGTCAACATCCGGAAGACATTCCCCACATCTATCAATTATGCTCATTCCCCCGCCGGTTTTCAATATGGGGAAGTGGAAGATTATTGCTTCACCGTGACCCCGCCTATACCTTGCTCTGCCCCGCCAGCTGGACTGGACATCGCGGTCAGTACCACGGAGTTCTGCCTTGGCCAGACCTTGACGTTCCACCTTACAGATACCTTAACTATTGGGGGCCTGTCCTTCAAATGGCAGACATTGGAGGCCGGGGACACAATTTGGCAAACCTTCAGCCAATCGCCTCCGCCGGCTTATTTACCCATCACAAGTCCCGAAGCCCGGCTGATTCGATGCGTCATCACCTGTAATCACACAGGCCTTTCTTACAGCACGCCCGTCAAAGTTTTGCAGCCCAAAGGGGGGTGCCGTTGCCTGAATTATTCTCCTTTCGCACCTCAGTATGGCCAAGGGGAAGATATTGTGGAAGTGCATCTGGGTTCCATGTTTAATCCATCCGATTGTCCGGATTCCCTGGGCGGGAGCACATCTCTCATAGGCCGCTACAGCGACTTCGCCGGACTGGTGCCGCCGGCCCAAACAACGCCCGGGGATTCTCTTTCATTTTTGCTGAAAAATGCCGCCTGCAATGGGGTTTTATATCCCAACGGGTTTTTAATCTTGGTGGACTGGGATGAGGATGGCCAATTTGAATTGGATGAGACGGTTTACACCCAGCCGGAAAGCGCATTAGGCCCCCAGGAGTTGCAAGGGTCTTTCCTGACGCCTTTTTCAGTCACGGCCGGCATCAAGAGAGTGCGGATTATCAACCGCCGGGGTTATTTTCCATGGTCCATTCAAAACACCGATTATTACTACGGTGAAACCGAAGATTATTGTTTGAAAGTGCTACCTATCCCTGTATGCTCGGCGTTGGAGCCCGTGGAAATAGTGTCCACGCCCGCCAACGTTTGCTACTCTTCCAATCTAACCCTGAGTCTCTCCCCCACGGCCCATATCCAATTTCAGAATTTGCAATTTCGGTGGGAAGTGAGCCTGGACAGTGGCGCCACTTGGCAGACCTTCGCCCTCACATATCCCCCCGTGCAAAAATTTCAAATCGGGCCGGCCTGGTTCCGTTGCACTATCCGGTGTGCGGCCAGTGGCGACAGTCTGGTGACTCCTATCCTGAAGCTGCCTTTTCATCCTAACTGTTCCTGCTTGCCGTATCCTGTTTCAGAAGCCTTGAATCCCACTGGTTCGGACATCCTGGACGTGTATTTCGGAGAGACCCACGTGAGCACGCCTTGTGGTCAAATAGTACCAGGCTCTGAAAATACATTGGGTCAGTTTACTTCTTATTTGGATTTGACACCCCCCATCCAAGTGGAAGCGGGCAAAAGTTATCTCCTGACTGTCAAGGTAGGCACCTGTAATTATTACGTCAAAGCCGGTGTGAAAGTGTTCATGGACTGGAACCAGGATTTGGACTTCAGCGATTATGGGGAAACGCTTCTGGCCTTTGGCCCCACGCTTCTGAGCCCGGGCATTCTTCTCTCCACCGGCACCGTGGTCACCATTCCACCAGATATTTCCGTTTCGTCGCTGAGAATGCGGGTAGTTTGCAAAGAAACAGAGCAACTGGCTTATGTTTCGCCGGTTGGATACTATACTTTTGGCGAAACGGAGGATTACTGTATTCAGGTCATGAATTCAGTAAGCGCTCCCACCCTACCTTTTGTACATGAAGGGGACAGGGCTTTCCTGAGCGGCGACTTTTTGAACTTGATATTAAATGGCGCGGATGGTTATGGGCCTCTTATCCTGAGTCTTTTTGATATGTCGGGGCGTCAGGTGATGAACCATAAGATGTTGTATCAGGGGCCAGGCGTTTATACCGCACCAATGCCAGACTTATCGACGGGTCACTATTTGCTGCAGTGGCAATATCCGGGCCATGCCGGAAGACAGAAAATCCAAAAAATATATTAATTATATGTATAAATGAGAAAAATACATTAAGCAATAACAAATTTCTATTATTAATGAAATCAAGATATTTTTATTTATAAAATTTCCTCTCATTGGCTTTATTCTTAATGTTTTGTCTAGAATTCAAAGCGCAAATTCCATATCGCTTAAATGATGTGCCTGGCGTTTAAGAATTTCTTACCCATCCAACTCAGCTCGTAGGGCCCCAGGTGCCATAGGGAGATGTGGCCCTGGCCCTGCCTTTTGATTTTCAGGTAGCAGGGCCTTCGTTTTCAGGCGGGAGTCTTATTCATGTGGACGCAGGCGGATATCTCTACTTCGGTCCTGCAGGATTGATACCAGCCCGGGAGGTTAATTTGGCCAGACCCAGAGACATGTTTTGGCGCCTGGTCGGTTGCGCTGAAGACTGATACAGCCGGCGATGTGGAATACCAGGTTTTGAGCATCTCCCCCAACAAGCGGCGGGTGATCCGCTGGAAAAGGACGCTTCAGGAAAACCTGAGCCTTTCCATACAGCAGGCAATTTTCCACCCGCCGAGGAGCTTTCAAATTAAATTATTCGAAGGAGGCCATATCATAGAATTTCATTACAAACATGAACCGGACGGCACACCGGCGTGGGAGAGTCGGCCCGAATCATGCTGCTGTGTACACCCGGAGGGCCGGGAAATTTTATCCCAAAATTGTCATTAGAGAAAATTTCTAATGGCGGTCATTAAAAATTTTATCGTAGATATTTGATTGTGAGAATTTTAAACTAATGTTTGGGCTACCACTTAAAAAGACTAATTTGCCACAGAAGCCGCGCTGAACTTCGTGTTGATGGCCTACAATTTCATCAGTCTTTTCCGTCGGGTTGTGATCAATACCAAAGTCCATGAGTAAATGAAGACACTCCGATACAGGATGTTTGGCATTGTGGGGGTATATTGCCCAAAACGGCAGTCAGCGCATATTCAAACCGGCATGGGCCAGGAAGAGAAGAGAATGGTTCTCCGGCCTTTGGATGAACACTAACAACATCAACGCTCCCCCCCGTTTTTGTTTTCTAATGACAATTTTGGGTAAAAAAGTGTATGAATTGTCATTGAATCTCATTCAGAAAATTTAAAAATTTGCAATAGAATCCTAAGCTTATGAAGATGAGAATTTTCCTTGCTTGCATTCTGCCGATTCTTCCACTGCAGGCTCAAATCACGATTGAGCGTTACCATTTGGGCATTCTGACCAACATTCAGCATGTGATGGCGGAAGACACGGCGCATCTGGCCGTAAGTCCCGGAAATCCCGGACCGGCCCAGACCTGGGATTTTTCCACTTTGGCCAATCATCTCCAGGATACTCTGCAATTTATGCCGCCCGCCGGCCAGCCCTGTGCATCGGATTTTCCCACAGCCACTTTTGCCCTAAAAATCTCAGATGAAATTGTTTACGGAAAAGATGATAATAATTCTTTAGAATTTTTGGGCATTTGTTCAGATCCCTTAGGAACAGGAAATGTAGCTATAAAAATGCTCCCACCAGAACGTTGGATGATTTTTCCGTTGCAATTCGGCAGTTCCTGGACAGATGTGTCACGGCTGGCGGTGCAGATTGGAACTCCGAGCCCGCCGCCGGATTCCATCAGGGTGGTTTCCACCGTTCAACGTGTCAACCTTGTGGATGGATGGGGCCAGGTGGTGACGCCTTTGGTGACCCAACCCTGCCTGAGAGTGAAGACGACAATATACCAAGTAGACAGTGTTTTTATTAAAGTTTTGGGTGTATGGACACTCTTTGGAACCCCTGAAGTGACGGAGGATACGGAATACAATTATTTTCCACAGAACGGTTTCCCGGCGGTGTCCCTGAGCATCAACAACACCGACGGTCAGTTAAATTTTGTTAAATATTCCCTGACCACAAATGCCTCCACGCCCTCGGAAGCCTTGCAGGCTGAAGTGACGGTGGGCCCTAATCCTTTGCAAGGCGGCCCATTGCAGGTGCGCGGCGCCACGCCGGGAAGCCGATTGATGGTGTACGACATGGAGGGGCGCTGCCTGGGCGCTTTCTATCTGCCTGCTGCTGAGACCTATCTGGAGGTTCCGGATTGGCAGGCCGGTGTGTACCTGTATCGTATTGTTTCTGAGAAAGCAGAAACAATGCAACAGGGCCGATTGGTTTTAATGGGAAATTAAAAATTATCCCCCGCGCTTTTCTGGGGATGAGATTCTGAATTTCCGGTGGGCTGGCGCTGAAGGGCCAGATTTTTTAGATGCTCCAGCCCATCGGCTTCCTGGGCTTTTTTGTCGTGCCGCCATCTGAGGATGCGCGGGAAGCGTACGGCCACCCCGCTCTTGTGGCGGGAACTGCGGTGGATGCCTTCGAAAGCCAGTTCAAAAACCAACTCGGGTTTCACGCGGCGCACAGGACCAAATTTTTCAAGGGTATTGTGTCGGATGAAGCGGTTCACTTCTTCCATTTCTTCGTCTGTGAGTCCACTGTAGGCTTTGGCAAAAGGCACCAGCTGGCCTTCGTGCCACAAGCCAAAGGTGAAATCGGTACAGAGACCGGCCCTGCGCCCATGACCGGACTGGGCGTACAGAAGCACGGCATCCACCGTGAGGGGGGCCACTTTCCACTTCCACCAGACTCCCCGTTTTCTTCCGCCGTGGTAAGGGGCCTCCTTGTTTTTGATCATCAGGCCCTCCGCGCCGTAGTTCTTTGCCTTTTCCCGTAAATCCAGCGCTTCTTCCCAGCTGGCGGGCTGCAAAAGGTTGGAAGCGCGCAGCACAGGGTGCCGGGCCGGCAGGAATTCTTCCAGCATGCGACGCCTTTCGGCAAGGGGCCATGTCCGGAGGTCCTGACCTTCCACACTGAGCAGGTCGAAAGCCAGAAAAATGGCCGGGTAGCGCCTTCGGATATCGGGGCCGGGTTTTTTTCGTCCGATTCTTTTCTGCAACTCTTGAAAGCTTTGGATCTGGCCCTCGCGCCAAATCAGAATTTCTCCATCCAGGACCCCATCAGACGGCAGGTCTGCCACAGCTTCCACAATTTCCGGGAAAGCGGAATTCAGCCATTCCCCGCCTCTGGACCACAGGTCGCAACGGCCCTGGACCCGCAGCAGTTGTCCGCGGATGCCATCCCACTTATACTCAAAAAAAAAGGTATCCACAGAAAGACTTCCCACATCGTCCAACTCCAGCGGATGGGCCAGGCAAAAAGGAAACGGCCTGTGAAGGTCGGCTTCTTCTTGGTCCTGTTCTGAAAAGGCAGAATCCATGTCCAATGGATTCCAATCTCCACCCAGACGGCGGGCCACAAAGTCAGGGTCAAGTCCCCGGCTTAAAGCAAAAGCCTGCAGGGCCATCCGTTGCGCTACACCAATACGAAAACCGCCGGTCAGGAGCTTATTGAAAACAAAACGTTCTGAAGGACGAGTCCCACGCCATACGTAAAGGATAAAATCTCGGGCCCTTTCCGGATTCGAAACCAGGTTCTGAAGTGTGGTTAAAACTTCCGTGAGGGAAGTGGGTAGGGCTGAAGGTGTGGCATTGCCCGGGAAAGGAATGAGAAGCGCCAGGGTTTCGGCGAGATCGCCTGTGAAGTGGTAGGCTTCTTCCACCAACCAAAGCGGGAGGCTGGCCTCCTTGGCGGCCAGGGAGCGAAGTTCTGAACTGTTGAGGCATCTTCGGGGACGCCAGCCGCTCAGAAGCGCCAGAGCGCACAAAGCATCCCGATCCGGAACGGATTGAAAATAACGGACCAGCAGGTCCAGTTTTTCCTGTGTACTGGTGGTGCCGTCCAATTGGCTGATGAGTGCGGCAAATTTTTCCATGGTTCTCCTATTCGGCCTCGGCAGGATTGAATGCAGTTTCCAGAGGGCGGGCATCCAGTCCGTTTTCGGAAAGATACTGGGCCATGGGCCCGGAGAATCCATGGGTGACGCGCACGGAAGTCGCCTCTGTGTGCCGGATGGTAGCAAGCAACCCAGGCCAGTCGGCATGGTCGCTGATTCCAAATCCCTGATTCAGATTACGGCGCCGTTTGAACCCCCGAATACTGACCCAACCGGAGCAGGCGGCCGTGACCACCGGCCCTTTGAGGCGGCGGAGAACGGCCTCTTCAGCCGCTGGAGGCACCAGAATGACGCCCGTTTCACCCCGGTTTTCCAGAGCGGAAAGCGGAGAAAAATTGCCCACCGGGACGCCCGCCTGTTGGAGGGCCTGACTCATCTCTGCCACGGCCGGATGCACATAGGGAACAATCCAAGCTTCGTTGAGGAGGCGGGTGATGCGTTGGGCTTTTCCCAGGGAATACACCGACAATACTACATGGCATCCGGCTTGGAGCTGATGTGCGGCCCAGCTGCAGAGTCTTTCGGCCAGAAGGGGCGCGGCCTCCCACTGAAACACCGGTAGGCCGAAAGTGCTTTCGGTTATAAAAACATGGCAGCGCTGGGGGTCTATGGGAGAGGAAATACCGTCGGCGGAAGTTTTATAGTCTCCGCTCACCACCCACACTTCGCCTTTGTGTTCCACCCGCACCTGAGCGGATCCTGGGATGTGCCCTGCGGGATGGAGACTAAATCGGACACCCTGGATTCGAAAGGCTCTGGCATAGTCTTTTTCTTCCACCCAAATGTGGGCGCCCAGCCGGGCTCGTAGCACCGCGGCCGTAACAGGATGGGCCAGATACGCGCGATGGCCAGGCCGGGCATGATCGCTGTGGGCGTGCGTGATGATGGCTTTTTCCACAGGTCTCCAGGGATCAATGTACACATCTGCAGCCGGCACATACAGGCCCTCCGGTCTGCGTTCGATGAGCTCTGCCATCAGGAGGTTTGCGATGTTTTATTTCCTTCGTAGAATATAAAACGCAGCATCGTGGGTTTGGATTTCAAATGCGCCGCTGTCCAAAAGACGCCGGGTTAAATTCTGAAAATTTTGGGTGTCCAAGGGGTAAGGATTTTCGTTTTGAGAAAAAACAATATAACGACACTTATCGTAATGCAAGGGAAATTGAAACACGGAGTCCCTTAGAGCCAGGTGCGGCACAAAAGGACTCTGGGCTGATACGGAGGCTGCGGGTGGCAACTGGCTCAAAGAAAAGTGCACCCGACGCACCGGAAGGCGCGGATTGGAATAATGTTCCAATGCGTACCAACGAATCCGTGATTTATCACTAAAAGCTACCGTACGGTCCATCAGACGCAGGGATACCCCCACATTACAGCATAGAAGGAGCCATCCCAGTCCACGCCTAAAAGCAGCCGATGGCCGGGATGCCAGAAAATCTGTGATCCCCAAGGCAAAAACCGGGGCCAGTTCTACGTTGTACTGCCCATGCACGCTCCAAACCATAGGAAGGTCGTGCCAGAATTTTTGACCCAATAAAGGAAGGAGGGCCCAGCCCCAGGGGCCGCTCAACAATACGAAAGGCAATCCTGCACAGCATAAAAACAGCCAGGTTTCTGTTTTGATGCCTTCCCAGGCAGGCTGACCGCTGTGGTTGGTGAACCAGATTTTCAATGAATCCAAGGGATGCCTGATCACATAATGAAAGGCATCAGCCGGGCTGGATCCCAGAGCCGAATACCAAAAAAGAGGATAGGACCCTTTGGGATTCAGATGGGGAATCAGCCAGCCTACCACCAGGCCAAACCACAGAAAGGCCGCGACCGCCATCCAGAAGGCCGCCCGGCGCGCTTTGGGGGAGCCGGAAGCCTGCAGACTGCGGCCCAGGGCCAGAAAACCTGCCGTCAAAGCCACATTTTCCTGCGCCGCCAAAATCAGAATCCATAAACCCCAGGCCCATGCCCACCGGGACTTAACAAAATATGCCCACCACCAAGGCAGCAAGCCGGCAGCTACGGCCACCGAATGATAATCGAAAGCCAAAGCCGAGAGAATTCCGAAAAAAAAAGAATAGAGTGCCATGACTCTCAGGGCTTCAGGCCGATTTCCTAAACGTTGCCGCGCATAACGATAAACGCCTACACTTCCCAACGCTAAGGCGGCCAATTGAACCCAAAGAAGGGTGGATGTGCCCAAAACGTAGCGCAGCGGCGACAAAATCGGGAGATATAAGTCAAAATGGTCGCCCAGCATCCAGTGGCCGGAACCGTGGATCATGAGTTCGCGTGCCCAGCGCAGACGGCTGTATTGATAAAGGCCGTGGGTGTAGTATCCTAAATCCAGGGCATAGGTGCGAAAATGGGCATGATTCACAAGGCTGATGAGGGCGTACAGGAGAACAGCCCCTACGAGGACCAGCACGGGAGCCGCCCGCTGAAGCGCATTGGGCTTCATGGGCTTAGGTCAACTTCACGGTGACCCGGCCTTCGGCTTCTTCGCGCAGGTATTTCAGGAGCTCCGGGGTGGGATGGATTTTCTCATCCCGGGTGAGCACCAGATGCCCCAATTGGGAATCTGTGACCAGCCATTCCAGGCTGGTGTTGCCCGGCTGGAGAAGCTGACTCAACGCGAGGGTCAGGTTTTCATTCACTTTGCAAAGGTCCGTCTCCACCAGCAGTTTTTTATAGCCACGTTCTTTGAGGGCCACCAGGGTTTCCATGCTCCGGATCACAAAACGCGTCTGGCCTTCCCGGCCCCGGTCCGCTTCGCCTTCCCCAGTCACCAGCACAATGTTATTCACCTGCAAGTATTTCTGCACTTTTTCCAAGTCCCGTTCAAAAAGCATCAATTCCTTCTGGGTTTCGTAATCTTCCAAAGTGACCACAGCAAAAGGTTTTCCGGACTTTCCGGTGCGGTATTCGAGCCGGGTGATAATACAGGGAATTTGAAGTTTTTGGCCGGGTTTGATGTCGTCCAGATGTTGGAGCGTATTTTTCCCATAGACTTCTATTTCTAAGGCAAACCGATCGAGAGGGTGTTCCGAAAGATACATGCCCACATATTCTTTTTCCAAATTGAGTTTAAAGAGCAGGTCCCAGGCCGGGGCAGAAGGAATGACAGGTTCGGGGAGGGTGTCGGAAAGGGTTTCCCCAAATAGGCTGCTCACCGCGCTGGACTTGGCTTCACGCCATGCCTGGCCATAGCGGAGAGCTTTTTCAAGCACGGTCTGGCCTTTGTCGTCGGGTTGGAAATATTGGGCCCGGTGCACTCCTTCGAAGCAGTCAAAGGCACCCGCATAAGCCATGGCTTCCAGAACGCGCTTATTTAGGGCGCGGTTGCTGACACGGCCGGCCAGGTCGAAAATATTGCGAAAAGGTCCGCCCTTTTGACGTTCTTCCAGGATGGCTTCCACCACCCCATCGCCGCATCCTTTAATTTTATTCAGCCCAAACCGGATGTGCATTTTAGCGTTCACCGTGAAGCCTAAGCCGGATTCATTGATGTCGGGTCCTAAAATCTCCACCCCCAGGCGGCGGGCATCGGCCATGATGGGCGTGATGTCTTCCAGGGCCGTGAAGCTGTTGAGTGTGGCGGCTGTGAACTCGGGCAGGTAGTGGGCTTTTAAATAAGCGGTGTAATAAGCAATGTAGGCATAGCAGGCCGAGTGGGATTTGTTGAAAGCGTATTTGGCAAATTCTTCCCAGTCGCTCCAGATTTTTTCGAGTTTATCCTGAGGATAGCCCCTTTCGATGGCCCCTCTAAGAAATTTATCGTGCTGGGCTTTGAGCACCTGAGCGTTCTTTTTGCCCATAGCCTTGCGCAATTTGTCGGCATCGGCTTTGGAAAAGCCTGCCAGCTTCTGGGCGATAAGCATCACTTGCTCCTGGTACACTGTGATGCCATAGGTTTCTTTTAGGAAAGGTTCTAACTCGGGCAGGTCATAAGTTACGGGTTCTTTTCCGTGTTTGCGGGCGATGTAGGCGGGAATGTATTTCATGGGCCCAGGCCTGTTCAGGGCGTTCAGGGCAATCAGGTCTTCCAGGCAGGTGGGCTTCATCTCCCGCAGAATACGGATGACATGCGGTTTTTCAAACTGGAAAATGCCAGCGGTATCCCCACGCTGAAATAGCGCAAAGGTGTCGGGATCGTCCAGAGGCAGGTCTTCAAAACGGATTTCCACCCCCCGGTTCTGCTGTATCATACGCACCGCTTCCTTCATGACGGTGAGGGTGCGCAGACCCAGAAAATCCATCTTAATGACGCCGGCTTTTTCGATCCATTCCCCCTCAAACTGAGATACCAGCAGGTCGGCGTCTTTGGCAACCGCGAGCGGCATCAGGTCAGTGAGGTCGCGCGGGGCGATGATAACCCCCGCGGCATGGACGCCGGTTCCGCGCACGCTGCCTTCCAGCAACAGAGCCTGCTTTAGAACTTGACCTTCCGGACTGTTTTCCTGAGCCAGGAATTCGCGCAACTTTTTCACATTGGTTAATTCGTCGCTGCGGAGATTTTCTTTTTCCGGATCCGTGAGCGACTTTTCACCCATCAAGGGGGCATTGAGCACGCGGTCCAAAGTGATACCGGGGCGCTCGGGCACCAGCTTCGCCAGCATGTCGGAAGTGGCTAAGGGCAGGTCCATTACGCGGGCCACGTCCTTAATACTGTTGCGGGCGGCCAGGGTTTGGAAAGTGACGATCTGGGCCACCTGGTTGCGGCCATATTTTTCCACAACATAATCAATCACCCGCTGCCGGCCTTCATCATCGAAATCGGTGTCAATATCCGGCATTTCGTTGCGCTCTTCGTTCAGGAACCGTTCGAAAAGCAAACCGTAGCGGATGGGGTCAATGTTGGTTATGCCAAGGCAGTAGGCCACACAGGAGCCGGCGGCCGAACCCCTGCCGGGCCCCACGAAAACCCCCAAATCCCGGGCAGCCCGTATGAAGTCTTGGACAATCAGAAAGTATCCTGCAAAACCTTTGAGCCGAATCACAGTCAGCTCATCCCGGAGTCGGTTTTCCACTTCTTCGGTGATCTCCCCGTACCGCCGGCGCGCGCCTTCAAATGTCAAAAACTCCAGATAGCTGTCCTGATCGTTGAAGCCGGCAGGCAAGGGAAAGGCCGGTAAGAGAACATCTCTTTTAAGGTCTAAAGTATCTACGCGGTCGGCCAGCATCAGCGTGTTCTCTATGGCCTCCGGCACGTCCTGAAAGAGGCGGGCCATTTCCTCCGGCGTCTTGAAGAAGAAGTTGTCATTGGGAAAGGCAAATCTTCGTCCGGCCAGCGGGACATCGTCGTCCGTCAGGCTGTCGATCTTGGGGGTTTTTAATTTTTCCCCAGTGTTGATGCACAACAAAATGTCGTGGGCATTGGCATCGCTTTGCTCCACATAGTGCGCGTCGTTGGTGGCCAGCATGGGGATCCGGTATTTACGGGCCAGTCGCATCAGCACTTCGTTCACCTGGTCCTGTTCGCCCAAGCCATGGCGTTGCAGTTCAATAAAATAGTCTTCGCCAAAAACATCCAGCCACCACCGCAACTCCACTTCGGCCGCTTCTTCCCCTTCGTGGAGGATTTTTTGAGGAATCATGGCACCCAGACAGCAGGAAGTGGCCATAAGGCCAGTATGGTATTGCAGAATAAGATCTTTATCTATGCGGGGGTATTTTTGGTAATAGCCTTCAATAAAGCCCAGAGAGCACAGTTTGCTCAAATTACGGTAGCCTTCCTCATTTTTGGCCAGAAAAAGTTGATGGTAGCGCTTGTCCTTGCGTTCCCTGGTAAATTGTTTTTGAAATCTGTTTTCCACCAGATAAAATTCACAGCCGATGATAGGCTTCACTTTCAGCCGCTTATCCTGGGGGTCGGCCGGGTTTATCCTGTATTTTTCGGCCTCTGCCATGAAGGAAAAGACTCCGAACATGTTGCCATGATCGGTGATGGCCAGGGCCGGCATGTTGTTTTCAACAGCCTTTTTAAACAATCTGTCGATCGGGGCGGCACCGTCCAGCAGTGAATACTGGGTGTGCACATGCAGATGGGCAAATCGGCTCATGGGTTTAAGCAGGTAACGCCCAGCTAAACTACCATACAAGGGTCAAATCGAAGGCTGGGCTATGATGGACTTTTGAACAATGGAACAGCTTCCGGGCTGGAGCTTGCGACCGCAGGGTCAGGAAAGATATCTGTTCAATCCTTTTCCTTTCAGACGAATGACGGCCATTGTGAGGCGTGCTATACAGGTGAGCCGTTCTTTTTCATCGGAGATGCGGATGTCCCACACCTGGGTGGTAGTGCCCAGATGCAGCGGACGGGCCACCCCGTGCACGTGTTGGCCTAAACGCACCGCGCGGATATGATTGGCATTAATTTCCAGTCCGACACAGCCGAATTCTGCCGGATCCACAACAAGGTTAGCGGCCACAGACCCTAGCGTCTCAGCCAGGGCTACCGAGGCCCCGCCATGGAGCAGCCCGGCCGGTTGAATATTTTTCTCTGTGACGGGCATTTCGCCTTCCAGGGCATCGGGCAGAATAGCCGTTACACGCATATCCAGATGCGCCATCATGGTGCCCCGGCCTATGGCGTTGATTTCCTCCAGGCTGCGTTCTTTGAACCAGATCGCGGCCATCACCGGATTTTGTATGGATGGATTACTTCAGATTGAAGGTGGATGTGCCAAGCATGAACCCGTCAATGTAAATCTCGCACTTATAAGTTCCTTTATCCAATTTGCTTTTTGGACTGAATTCCATGCAGAGATCTACATTTTTATTGCTGTAGTAAATCATTTTCTTGGCGGAATAACCCATCTGGCTGCCCATGTATTCAAAGGTGCCGCCACCTTCAGCCAGCACTTTTCCGGAGGGATTTTTCACCACCAAAAACACTTCTTTATCGCCCGGTTCGGCCACCAAATTCTCCAAAATTTTGAAGCAACATTCTACCTTATTGGCTTTGGAAGCCTTGTCCGATACTTTTTCTTTTCCGTTTTTCTTCACTTCGGAGGCAAAGGATTTGATTTCAGCCACCTTTAGGATGGAAGCCAGGTCCACTTTTTCTTGCAAGGTCTTGCACGTGGCTGCTAATTGCTCGTATTGTTGCTTGGTTTTGCTTAATTCTTGTTCAGTGCGGTATTTACTGTCTTTCAGGGAAGCATTTTCAGCCCGGAGTTTATCCACCTGGGCCAGCATTTCGTTGTATTCTTTCCTGAGTTTTTCGAGCTCCTGCTTCACTTTGCCGCGCGGCGTGCCACCGCCGCCTCCACCCCCGCCCGATGCGTAGGCGCTCCGAAGTTTGGCTTCCAGCTCGGCAATGCGCTTTAGAGCATCATCGCGTTGCGACATTAAGTCAGCATTCTGGACTTTGAGATCTTCAAATTGCTTTTTTAAATCTTCCAATTCTTTCAGAGCCTCATCTCTTTCTTTAGTGACGACAACGATTTTCTCTTTTTGCTCTTTGATCACTTTGGCGTTGCCTACAAACTCATATCCCAAATAACCTGAGGCGCCCAGCAGAAGAACCAACAAAGCCACCAGCGCAATCATGAGGCCTTTGTTGCTTTTCTCTTGCTGCGATTCGGGGGATTCAAATTGTGTTTCCATGTAGTATTCGACGTGGCGAAATTAAGATAAAAACGGCGTTTTGTGATTAAAAATCAACAAATAATGAACAGTTCTGTATTGATAACCGGTGGATTCAAAGTTACCTAGCGCTATCCAGATTCTTTGAAACTTTTTCAGACAGGCTTAAAATCCGGTCGTTTTCTATGACTTCCGTGCTTTTGTCTCCGGATAAAAAGGTGGCGATCATGGCATCGGCCACGGAGGAGGCATTCACCGGCATATAACGTCGGAAACGGCCCCTCAAAAAAGGCTTGAGAAGTTTAAGAAACAAGCGTCCGGCTTCCTCTCCGGGTCGGATTTCCTTCCTTTTGCCCAAAAGGACAGCCGGCCGGAAAATTTTCACGGTAGAAATACCGGCATTTAATACCGCTTTTTCCGTTTCTCCTTTGATTTTTAAATAAAAATTCTGGGAGTTGACATCGGCCCCCAGCGAGGACATCAGATAAAAATCTATGTTAAACAAAGCACAGTACCTGGCCAGATTGACTGGGATATCAAAATCCACTTTCCGAAACGCCTCTTTGCTGCCGGCTTTGGCCATGGTGGTGCCAATGCAGCAAAACAGCACATCGCATTCTGGCCAGAAGGAAAAGCGGTCCAAATCGTTGAACTGGGTGATGTGTTCCACGACCTTGGGATGCTTCACCCCAGCAGATTTCCGGCCCAGAATATAAATTTTTTCAAAATGCGGATCGTCCAATAGCTTTTGTAGCAATATGCGGCCGGTGAGACCCCGGGCGCCCACTAAGATGGCTTTGTGCGTTGCGGGCATGGGTGGTTGCAGTGCGGATGAAATTATCTTTGCCGCGATTTTGGCGCAAGTTTAGAGATTTTTTAGTTACTATGAGTCAGCCGGTACCCTTGAAGGTGGTGGACATGCGGAGAGAAACACCCGAGGCGGTGTGTCTTTTCCTGGAGCCCCCGGCCCCGGAAGCGGCCGCCTTCAGAAATTTCAAGCCCGGCCAGTACCTCACTTTTGAGTTGGATGTACCAGGCCAAGGCACTTTGCGGCGCTCCTATTCTTTGTGTTCTCTTCCGGGTGGGGAGGAACCTTTGGCGGTTGCGGTTAAAAAAGTGTCAGGAGGGCGCGGGTCGGTATATCTGAACCAACAGGTGAAACCCGGTGACACTTTAAAGGCCTTCAGACCAGAAGGTCGTTTTACCCCCGCTCTGGAGCCGGGTCGTGCGGTGCATTATTTTTTAGTGGCTGGAGGCAGCGGCATCACGCCCATTTTTTCCATTCTAAAAGCGGTTTTGAAAACGGAACCCCAAAGTCGAATAACCCTGGTGTATGCCAACCGCCACAAAGATTCGGTCATGTTTGGGCGGGAATTGAAAGAGTTTTCCGATGCCAACCCGGATCGGCTGACCTATCTTCAGGCTTTGGATAAACCGGGCTTATTCTGGCGGGGCTTGAAAGGGCCTCTTCAGGCTTCGGATTTCAGAAAAATTTACGAGAAACACTCGCGCCAAGGCCTTCCAGAAGAATTTTATGTGTGCGGGCCGGCCGGCATGATGCAGGAGGCCATTCATGGTTTTGTTGCAGCCGGCGTGCCGCGGGAGGCCATCATCCTGGAATATTTCCAGGCGCCGGGCGAAGGCGTTGGAACTGCCCAAGGACCCAGCCCACAAGGTGCCTCGAAGCCCACCGATGCCAAGGCTCTGGTGGCCCTGCACGGAAAGGAATTTCAAATTTCCGTACCGGCGGGCACGACCTTGCTCCGGGCAGCCCAGAATGCCGGTTTGGACCCCCCCTATTCCTGCGAGGCCGGTGTCTGCTCCACGTGCATGGCCCGGCTTCTGGAAGGCCAGGTGAAAATGGTGGAAAACAACATCCTCACAGAAAAAGAGGTGCAGGATGGCTATATTCTTACGTGTCAGGCTTTATGCCTGACGCCTCAGGTCAAAATTCAATATATTGATTAATTCAGGTGGCAGCTTTTAAACCTCTTATCCGGGAAATTTTGGCCTCTGGCACTCCTGGGGAAACTGTGGAAGTGCAGGGCTGGGTGCGTTCCCGGCGGGACAGCAAAACCGTCACTTTTCTGATGCTGAACGACGGCAGCAACCAGGTGGGCCTACAAGTGGTGGCCGATACCACACGGTTTCCGGAAGAGCTTATTAAGGCCATCACCACCGGCGCCGCTGTATGGGCCCAGGGCCGCCTGGTAGAATCTCCCGGCAGCGGCCAAAAACTGGAGGTACAGGCGGACGCCTTACAACTGGTAGGGGCTGCCGATCCACAATCCTACCCTCTGCAGAAAAAAGGCCACAGCCTTGATTTCTTAAGAACCATTCCACATCTGCGCCTGCGCACCAACACCTTTGGCGCGGTGTTTCGTGTGCGTCATCATCTTTCTCAGGCCATCCATCGTTTTTTTGATGAGCGGGGCTTTGTGTGGTTGCACACACCCATCATCGCCGGCAGCGATGCCGAGGGGGCGGGGGCCATGTTTCGCGTCACCACGTTACCGGTGCTTCCAGAACAAAAGCCCTTAGAGGAGCTGTTGGCGGAGGATTTTTTTGGTACCGAAGCCCGGCTCACGGTGTCCGGGCAGCTTCAAGCTGAAGCGGGGGCGCTGGCCTTGTCCCGTGTCTACACTTTCGGACCTACCTTCCGTGCCGAAAACAGCAACACCACCCGGCACCTGGCTGAGTTTTGGATGGTGGAACCGGAGGCCGCCTTTTTTGACCTTCAGGATAATATTCGGCTGGCCGAGGAATTTTTGAAATACCTCATGCGCTACGTGTTGGAACGCTGCCCGGAGGATTTGGCATTTCTGGCCAGGCATTACCAGGCTGATTTAATCACCCGATTGCAAGCCTGCCTGGAGGCTTCTTTCGCCCGCATCACATACACCGATGCCATCCGTTTATTGGAAAGCAGCGGAGAAGCGTTTGAGTTCAAGCCGCAGTGGGGTATGGACCTTCAAAGTGAGCACGAAAAATATTTGGCTGAAAAATATTTTAAAGGTCCGGTGGTGGTCACCGATTACCCCAAAGACATCAAAGCCTTTTACATGCGTCAGAACGGGGATGGCCTCACCGTGGCCGCCATGGACATCCTTTTTCCAGGAATCGGTGAAGTGATTGGGGGTTCCCAGCGCGAGGAACGCCTGGAATACCTGCAACAGCGCATGCGAGAAATGCACATTCGCAGCGAAGAACTGGAGTGGTACCTGGACTTACGGCGCTTTGGTTCGGTGCCCCATAGCGGCTTCGGCATGGGTGTGGAAAGGTTTCTGGCCTACCTCACCGGAATGAGTAATGTGCGCGATGTTATTTTGAGCGCCCGAACACCAAAAAATATTGCTTTCTAAAATAAATTAAACTCTTGAACTGAGAATGGAAGAGAATGTACGCATAGGCATCATCGGCCTGGGCTACGTGGGCTTGCCCTTAGCTGTGGAATTTGCAAAAAAATATCCCGTGGTGGGCTTTGACATCAAACCTGAGCGGGTGAAGGAACTCAATGAAGCCCGGGATTCCACGCTGGAAGTGGACGAAGCTGAACTCCGCTCGGTGGTGCGCCCGTCAGCGCCGGATGTGCGTGGATTGTTCTGCACGACGGATCTTGAAAACCTTCGGCCGTGTAATTATTACATCGTTACGGTGCCTACGCCCACCGACCGACATAACAGACCGGACCTTACCCCCCTCTACAAGGCCAGCGAAACGGTGGGCAAGGTGCTCAAAAAAGGCGATATCGTCATTTACGAATCCACCGTGTATCCGGGCGTCACCGAAGAAGAATGCGTGCCTGTGCTGGAGCGTGTATCGGGCTTACGGTTCAACCAAGACTTTTTTGCCGGTTATTCGCCGGAAAGGATCAACCCCGGTGACAAACAACATACCGTTACGAAAATCCTTAAAGTGACCTCCGGTTCCACCCCCGAAGTGGCCCGCCGCGTGGATAATCTGTACAGAAGCATCATCACCGCAGGCACCCATCTGGCTTCTTCCATCAAGGTGGCGGAGGCAGCCAAAGTGATAGAAAATGCCCAGCGCGACATCAACATTGCATTCGTCAATGAACTTTCTAAAATTTTCAGGCTGTTGGGGATTGACACGCGGGAAGTGCTGGAGGCTGCCGGCACCAAATGGAATTTTCTGAAGTTTTCACCAGGACTTGTGGGCGGGCATTGCATCGGCGTGGATCCCTACTATCTGGCTCAGAAAGCTCAGGAAGTAGGCTATCATCCTGAAATCATTCTCGCCGGTCGCCGTCTCAACGATAGCATGGGCAAATATGTGGCGGATGAAGCGGTGAAATTGATGGTCAAGAAAGGAATCCCGGTGCGAGGTTCCCGGAGTCTGATCCTAGGTTTCACTTTTAAGGAAAATTGCCCGGACGTCCGTAACACCCGTGTGATTGATATTTACAAAGAACTAAAAGATTACAACCTGGAGGTGGATGTTTTAGATCCCTGGGCTTCTGCTGCCGAAGTGGCTCATGAATATGGCATCCCTATCAAAACAGCCCCCGACCAACTGTCTGGACGTTCCTATGATTTGGTGATTCTGGCGGTGGCTCATAAAGTCTTTGCGGATATGGATGTCCGGAGTTGGTTGAAGTCTCCGGGTGTTCTTTGGGACGTGAAAGGTTTTCTTCCGGCGGAATGGGTGGACGCTCGGTTGTAAAAGTTTGAGATCGGTTCAAAAATTAATGTTGAACAGCATCCTATCCCATTCATGACGGCCGCTCTCCAGAATAAAAAGATTTTGATAACGGGCGGCGCAGGCTTCATAGGGTCCCATCTCGTGGAGAAATGCCTTCAGGAAAAGGCGGGTCTGGTGCGGGTGATGGACAACTTTTCCACCGGCTTTCGGGCCAACCTGGAAGGCCTGTCGGCTTTTCCCGCTTTCGAATTGCTGGAAGGCGATATTCGCGATTTTGAGACCTGCCGGAGGGCTTGTGCCGGGGTGGACATTGTGTTCCACCAGGCAGCTTTGGGCTCGGTGCCGCGGTCCATCCAGGATCCCCTCACCACCCACGCCGTCAATGCCGATGGCTTCCTGAACATGATGCACGCAGCCCGGGAAGCCGGTGTACGGCATTTCATTTACGCTTCTTCCTCCTCAGTGTACGGAGACAATGAAGACCTGCCCAAAAGAGAAGAAAAAACAGGAAACCCTCTTTCGCCTTATGCCCTCACCAAAGCCCTCAACGAAAAATACGCGGAGGTTTTTCACAGGTGCTATGGGTTTCGTTCTGTAGGGCTGCGGTATTTTAATGTGTTCGGTCCGCGCCAGGACCCTCAAGGACCCTATGCCGCCGTGATCCCCCGATTCATTTTCCGCTGTCTGGCGGGAGACCCTCTTGAAATCTATGGAGATGGCTCCATTGAACGGGATTTCACCTACGTGGACAATGTGATCCATGCCAACCTGCTCAGCCTCCAGGATGAAAAACTTCCCGGCTGTACAGTGTTTAACGTCGGTTGTGGCACCTCGGCCAGCATCCTCTCTTTGGCCCAAAAGGTAAAGGCCTTGTATGAGGAGGCCACAGGCCAACCCAGCCGGTCAGATATTGAGTTTTGCCCGCCCAGACCGGGAGACATACTGCGCTCAGAAGCTTCCATCGAAAATATTCGGTCGCGTCTGGGTTATGAGCCTTTGGTTTCTATGGACGAAGGGTTGCGCCGAACCCTGCGGTGGTTTATTGGTAAGAAAACTCCTGCCACTGTGTGAAATAAAAACTCAATTTTTTTCTTAGAAGGCCTTTCGCTGAGCTTGGCTAAAGAATAAGGGGTCTTCGGGATCGACTATTAGACATGTACACCGGTCATCAGGAAATCGCAGACTACTTTTGCTTCGGATGTCCTCCCGTGGGGTGTTTTTGAAGAAATGGGATCGCGCTGCGGCCTGGAGCACCTGGATGTTTTTGTTAAAAATGACCACGGTGTATGGGATGTGGAAAGTTTTTCAATGGACCGGGGGCATGCCGTTACACTGGTGGGAAAGTGGCACGGGTTGGATCGGGTGGTGGCACGATGTGTTGGCACCGGCTTTTTCATCTCTCTCGCATGAGGTGGGGAAGGCCCTTTTGAATGTTTCGCATTTCATTTTAGCGGATGTGTTGCGATTGCCCGCCGGGATGGCTTTGGAGGTTCGCGATTACAAAGGCATTCCCGAAGAATTTCGCCTTATTTGGCTTCCGGGTGCCCGCGGCATCAACATTGCGGAGAGTTGCCTGGGCATTGCCCCCATGGTGGTTTTAGCGGGTGCTGTGATTGCCTATCCCGGCCCCTGGTACCACAAACTTTGGTTCATCCCGGCGGGAATGCTGGCAGCCCAGGCCGGAAATGTGTTTCGTGTGGTGGGCTTAGTGCTCATTCAAAAGCACGTGCCCCGTGAGGTGATGTTTAAATTGAGCCACTCCTACGTCTATTTATTCATATGCTATGGCATAGTTTTTTTATGGATACGATGGTGGATACGGAAATTCGGAACACCCTAACCTCTAAGCCATCGTGCTGTTGAGTATCGTGGTAGCTGCCTACAATGAAGAACACACCGTGGCCGCGGTGCTGGAAAAAGTTTTTTCCGTCCCGTTGCCCAATGGGGTGGATAGGGAAGTGGTGGTGGTGGACGACTGCTCCCGCGATGGCACCTGGCAGGTTCTGGAGCGCTTTCAAAGCGACCATCCGAACTATCGGCTCCGGTGTTTTCGCCAGGCATTCAATCAGGGGAAAGGCGCTGCCTTGCGCCGGGCCATCCGTGAAGCTTCCGGGACTTTCATTCTGGTGCAGGATGCCGATCTGGAATACGACCCCGCCGAATACGGCCTTCTCTTGGCCCCCGTGTTGGCAGGCCATGCCGATGTGGTGTACGGCAGCCGGTTTATGGGCGGCAATCCCCACCGGATTTTATTTTTCTGGCACAGCCTGGGCAATAAGTTTCTCACGTTTGTGAGCAACATGTTCACCAACCTGAACCTCACGGACATGGAAACCTGTTACAAACTGTTCCGGGCCGACATTATTAAAAAAATTGACCTGAGGGAAAACCGTTTTGGTTTTGAGCCGGAAGTGACGGCCAAGGTGGCACGTTTTCCCGGGGTCCGTATTTACGAAGTAGGCATTTCCTACTATGGGCGCACCTACGCCGAAGGGAAAAAAATCAATTGGAAAGACGGTGTGCGGGCCATCTGGTGCATCCTCAAATACAACATTTGGGCCCGCCAGCGCTTTTGAACGCCCCTGCAATGTAACGTCAGAGGCATTTTGACGTTAATAGGGTGTGGCAGTGTCTCGGCCGAATTATTCTTTTAGGGGTTTCTGGAGGTGGCGTGTCTTTTGCTTGGAATGCGCGCTGTGTGTTTTCAGCTTCTTGCCCATCGCGGCCCAGGATCTTTACTTATCCGGCAGTTATGACCTGGAAAAACTGGTGCGCAATCTGTTTCTGGGAACGCGGGATGTGGAGGTGTCCAATGTCCGCTTCACAGGCGCTAAAGGCAGCCTGGGGATATTTTCTTACAAAGGAGGTAAACTCGGCATCGAGGAAGGGTTTGTGATGACCACCGGCGGCCTCAGCGGCATTCGGGGTCCCAATAAAAACCCGGTGTCCGGTTCCGAAAACCACCAGAGCGGCGATCCCGATTTGGATGCCATTTCAAAAGGCCGATCCATGGATGCTGTGGTGTTGGAGTTTGATTTTGTGCCGGTGTCGGAATACATCAGTTTTCGCTATGTGTTTGCCAGCGAAGAATATCTGGAATTTGTGAACCGGGGCTACAACGATGCCTTTGGTTTCTTCCTGAGCGGGCCCGGCATCCAGGGCAAGCTCAATCTGGCCACCGTCATGGGCGGCCAGGATGTGGTGAGCGTGAACAGCATCAACGATGTGGAAAATCCTCATCTTTATATAGACAACGGCTCCACCAGCGACCCCAAGACCCAGGCCAACCCGCGACCCATCTACGATAAAAACATTCAGTTCGATGGTTTCACGAAGGTTCTGAAAGCGCGCGCCAAAGTACAACCCTACAAAACCTACCATATCAAACTGGCCATTGCGGATGTGGGCGACCGCTTTGTGGATTCGGCTGTTTTTCTGGAAGCCCGCAGCTTCATATCCGAAGGCGAAAAGCTGCCGCCGCCGCCCGGATATCGGGGCAGCACAGCCGCCCCCGGCGACAAAAAGCGCAAGCCCCTGCCCCGCAGCGCGCTGGTGGAATTTGACTTCGATTCCTGGAAAATCCCCGATACCTCGCGCGACAAGCTCTATTTTATGTGGCGCGACATTAAAGACTATCCCCATTTGGCCCGCATCGAAATTCGTGGGCACACCGACTTCAAAGGCACGGATGAATACAACAAAAAGTTGTCTGAAAAACGCGTGGCCAGCGTGGTGGAGTTCCTCGTGAAACTGGGTTATCCGCGCGAACATATCATTCTGCGGGAAGGGTTGGGCGAGAGTTTCCCCAAAATGCCCAACGACACCGACGAGGGAAGAGCCCGCAACCGCCGGGTGGAAGTGCGTGTGCTCTGGAATGGTAAATGAAAATTTACGGACATAGGCCCATCGGTTAATTCAAAAAATTTTTCTGTTTCATGCAGGGTTATACATTTGCCCCAGTTTCGGGAACCGATGGAAGATAATGTTTTTAAAAAATCAGTGCGCGCTGGGCGCCGGACTTATTTTTTTGATGTGCGGCAAATGCGCGACGGCCAGATGTACATTTCGCTGACGGAAAGCAAACGCACCCGCCACGAAGATGGCAGCGTCAGCTATGAAAAGCATAAAATTTTTCTGTACAACGAAGATTTTATCAAATTCACCGAAGCCCTTAATGAGGCCATGAGCTTTGTGCGGGCCAACAATCCCACCCCGGTGGAGGAAATGTATCCTGCGGCCGGCGATACGGATTATCCGGCCGAAGGCTGAACCCACGTTCCGGCGTTGGGTCGGCTGCCTTTGGCCTCCGGCGATTCTTTTGATCTTACCTTTTGATTATCAAATAATTAAACAAATCTGACCCGGGAAAGGGCTGTAGCTTTTTACTTTATTCCAACACCACGCGGCCCAGGGCTTCGGCGATTTCCTTTTTGGTTTGTTCCCAGGCCTGTATTTGGCCCAGCGTGAGGTATAGGGTGTCCTGGTCCAGCGGTTTTCGGAGCTGTTCACGGCTTTGTCTCAAATAGTGGCGCACGCGCTCCTCCCGCAGGGCGTTGAGCAAATGCAGAGTGTTGGAGGACACCACGTCCTTTTCGTGGGTCACATCCACGCCGAAGCGGTTCTGCCAGCCGGGGCTCACTTTTTCCTCCGCATCGGCGCAAAGCGGGATGATCCAGCGGCGCACGTCTTCCGGGGCCTCATGCATCAGGTAGTCAAAAGCCGTTTCATGCACCGGCAGAGCTTCCTGATAGTAGCTTTCCAGGAGGGCCAACACCGTGTCGGCCTGAGGGCACAAAAAGGTATAATGGTCTTCGGACAGTTGCTGCCGCACAAAAGCCCACACGGTGGTCTGGTGGCGGATGGGAATATTTTCCTCACTGGAAGGCGCCAGGTAACGCATGGTGAGCGAACCATAGAGGATGAGCCAGCGCAGCAGGGCTTTCTCTTCCGGGTAGTCATGGGCCTCTGCCGGGGCGGTTGTGGATTCCGAGGCGTCGGGGGGTGCGGCCGTGCCGGCTGAGGCTTCCGGCCCCTGGGGCCGGGGCAATTTTTTTTCCACATAGTGCCGCCGGGCGCGGTTCAGTTCCTGGATCACCAGGTTTTCGTTCAGCCCGGTGAGGCGTGCCATATTGAGGGCCAGTTCGTTGCGCGCGAATCCGTCCGGAATCAGGGCGATGCTTTCCACGATTTTGCGCAGGGCCTCGGCCCTGCGCAGGGGATCGGGGCCGGCCTGTTCCAGCAACAGCGCCGCTTTGAAGCCCACAATATCGCGGGCTTCACTTTCCAGAAAGCGCATCAGCGCCGCCGGGCCGATTTTTCGGGCATAGCTGTCGGGGTCTTCCCCTTCCGGAAACAGCACCAGGCGCACCTGCAGGCCCTGCTCCAGCATGAGGTCGGCCCCGCGCAGGGCCGCCAGGATGCCCGCTTTGTCCCCATCGTAGAGCAGCGTCACTTTGTGGGTGAAGCGCCGGATGAGTTTGATTTGTTCCTCGGTGAGGGAGGTGCCGCTGGAGGCTACCACATTTTCCACGCCGGCCTCGTGCAGGGCGATCACGTCCATGTAGCCCTCGGCCAGGTAGCAGTTGTCCTGCCGCACAATGGCCCGCCGCGCCAGGTGCAGACCATAGAGTGTGCGGCTTTTGGAGTAAATGTCGTTTTCGGGAGAATTGAGATATTTCGGGGCGTTGTCCGAGGGCCGGAGGATGCGGCCGCCAAAGCCCACAATACGACCCGTCAGACTGTGGATGGGGAAAATGACCCGGTCCCTGAAGGCGTCGTACACCTCGCCGCCGCCCTCTTTTTGCTTGAGCAGTCCCAGATGCAGGGCCAGGTCTTCGCGGTAGCCGGCCTGGCGCAGGGCTTCCCGCAGGCGGTAGCGGTCCGGCGGGGCAAAGCCCAACTGAAATTTTTCGATCACGCTGTCGCTAAGGCCGCGTTCTTTCAGGTACGCCAAGCCCACGGCGGGCTCTTCATGCAGCAGAGCCCGGAAGTGCCGCGCCGCAAATTCGTGGATCAAATACAGGCTTTCCCTCCGGCTTTCCTCAGCCTGAAGCTCGGGCGTGGCCGCTTCTTCCCGGATGTCCACCTGGTACTTGCGGGCCAGCCAGCGCAGGGCGTCTTCGTAGCCCAGTTTTTCATGCTCCATCACAAAGCCCACGGCATCGCCCGCCTTGCCGCAGCCGAAGCACTTGTAAATGCCCAGGGCCGGCGACACCACAAAGGAAGGCGTCCGCTCGTCGTGGAAGGGACACAAGCCCAGAAAGCGCGGCCCGCTCCGCTTGAGCCGCACAAAATCGCCCACCACTTCCTCCACACGCGCCAGCGCTTTGATCTGATCCCGGGTTTCACGCGCTATCATGGCTGAAATGAATTCCTATGCAAAATAAGGGATAGAGAGTTCCATTCCGTATATTTTTCTCTCTTTTTAAGGATTCATAAAATAGATAATTTAATTATTAATTTAAATACAAAATACTTTTGAAGTAGCTCTATTATGTCTAAAATATAATTTTATTCAATAATAATTTTCACAATCTGTGCCCCCTCCAAATAAATAAAAAAAAGAATAAATAGTTTCGTTCAAGTTATTGGACTTAGAATGAGTTTCCTTCCCTAGGCGGCAGCCATTCCAAGGCCGCTCGGAAAAAAAGATCTTCTTTGATGTCTTCGGGCCATTCCATGCTTTCCACCAGGGCGCCGGCCCTTTCTTCGCCCAAAGGAAAGGGGTAATCGCTGCCCACCGCCACACGGCGGGAACCGAATAGTTGGACGATGTGGCGCAGCATGGCGGGATCGAAAGTGAGGGTGTCCACCCAGAAGCGGCCCAGATAATGGCTGGGCGGCTTTTCGTTGTCCACGGCCACCAGGTCGGGGCGCATTCGGAAGCCATGTTCTATGCGGCCTAAAGTGCCGGGAAAGGAGCCCCCGCCATGACAAAAAGCCACCCGCAACCGGGGAAATTTTTCAAAAATTCCACCGAAGATCATGCTGCAGATGGCGCGGCTGGTCTCCGCCGGCATGCCCACGAGCCAGGGCAGCCAGTAGCGCCGCATTTTTTCGCTGCCGGGCATATCCCAGGGGTGCACAAGCACCGACGCGTTGAGGCGTTGGCAGGCTTCCCAAAAAGGGTACAACTCCGGCTCGTTGAGGTTCCAGTCGTTGATGTGGGTGCCGATTTCCGCACCCACCATGCCGAGGTGAAGGATACAGCGTTCCAATTCTTCCACGGCCAGCTGAGGATCTTGCATGGGCAGGGTGGCCAGGGCCACAAACCGACCGGGATAGCGGGCCACCGTGTCGGCCATGTGATCGTTCAAATAGCGGCACACTTCCAGGCAATCTTTGGGCCGGGCCCAATAGTTGAAGAGGACGGGAATGGTGCTGAGCACCTGAAGCCGTACGCCGGCTTCGTCCATTTCCTGAACGCGCACCCCACCGTCCCAGCAATTGTGTTCAATCTCCCTGAAAAATTTGTCCCCCACCATCATGCGGGCTTTGCAAGGCGCATGGTGGTGCAGATGCACAAACCCTTCATAGCCAAACCGCTCGCTGTAGCGGGGCATGTGCTGGGGCATGATGTGGGTATGAATGTCGATTTTCCGACCCATCGCCGCCCCAAAGTAAGGGTTTATCAGGCTACCTGAACATTTTCACGACCGGCATACATGGCCTGGCGGAGCTCACGCACCCGGGGGTCGGTGATGTATTCGTCGTAGGTCATTTCCTTGTCGATGAGGCCCGAGGGCGTGATTTCGATTATCCGGTTGGCCACGGTGTTCATGAACTGGTGATCGTGGGTGGTCATCAACACCACACCCTCAAAGTCGCGGACCCCGTTGTTAAAAGCCGTAATGCTCTCCAGGTCCAGATGGTTCACCGGTTCATCCAAAATGAGAAGATTGGGATTCTGAAGCATGAGGCGGCTGATCATGCAACGCACCTTTTCGCCTCCGCTGAGCACCCGGCAACTTTTGAGCGCTTCCTCGCCGCTGAAGAGCATGCGTCCTAGAAATCCCCGGATAAAGGTTTCATCCTTTTCCTTGGAGTATTGCCGCAGCCAGTCAATGAGGTTTAAATCCTTGTCGAAGTAGGCGCTGTTGTCGAGGGGGAGGTAAGCCCATTGGATGGTGACGCCCCATTCCACTTTACCGCTGTCTTGCTGGGCATTTCCAGTCAAGATTTCAAACAGCGTGGTGATGGCCAGAGGATTTTTGGACACAAAGCCCACTTTGTCGGTGCGCCGCAGTTTGAAAGAAATGTCGTTGAGAAGCAGGCTGTCGCCGATGGTTTTGGACAGGTGTTCCACGTTGAGCACCTGGTCGCCGGGTTCTCTTTCGGGTTTGAAGAAAATGGCCGGATATCGGCGGTGGCTGGGCCGTATTTCGTCCACATTGATTTTTTCCAGCAGCTTTTTGCGGGCTGTGGCCTGGCGGCTTTTAGAAGCATTGGCCGAGAAGCGCCGGATAAATTCCAGAAGTTCGGCCCTCTTTTCTTCCGCTTTTTTGTTTTGCTGGGCTCTCTGGCGGGCCGCCAGCTGACTGCTCTCATACCAGAAAGTATAGTTACCTGTGTAAAGGGTGATTTTCCCAAAATCAATATCCACAATATGGGTGCACACATTGTCCAGGAAATGGCGATCGTGGGAAACCACAATCACCAGGTTGGGAAAATTGATGAGGAATTCTTCGAGCCACATGACGGTCTCTACATCCAGGTCGTTGGTAGGCTCGTCCAACAGCAGGATGTCGGGGTTGCCAAAGAGGGCCTGGGCCAGCAGCACCCGTACTTTCAGGTTACCGCTGAGGTCGGCCATCAGGCTGTGGTGAAAATTTTCAGGTACGCCCAAGCCGCTGAGTAAAGAGGCGGCATCGCTTTCGGCGTTCCATCCGTTCATTTCCGCAAACTCCGCTTCTAATTCAGCGGCCCGTAACCCATCCGCTTCACTGAAATCCGGCTTGGCGTAGAGGATGTTTTTTTCCTGAATAATATCGTACAATTTTCGATGCCCCATAATCACGGTGTCCATCACGGTGTAAGGATCAAATGCAAAGTGGTCCTGCCGCAGCACAGCCATGCGGGCGCCCGGAAGTACACTCACTTGGCCGCTGGTGGGTTCCAACTCCCCACTGAGGATTTTTAAAAAGGTGGATTTGCCGGCCCCGTTGGCGCCAATCACTCCGTAGCAATTGCCCGGAGAGAACGTCAGGTTCACCTCATCAAACAAGACCCTTTTTCCAAACTGAAGCGACAATTGGCTCACCGTAATCATGGTACAAAATTTTGGCCCGCAAAGGTACGGAAAATAAGTCGTTTTGCCTTAAAGATGACGCTCCTGGCCCATCATTCCCCTACCTTCAGGGTGCGGCCTCCACCATTTTCTGGATACTGCGTGGTAGGCCACAGGCATCCGCCCCCTATAGGCTCAGTTTTCTTGACAAAAAGCCGAAGCCTTTTGAGTACATTCGCCGCCTGAACCACAAGGATGTGCAGGTGACACGTTTTTTGAAGCTGCGGTGGGCTTTTCTGGCGCTTCTCGTGGGGGGCACGGCCTGGATGGGCTGGCTGGGCCTGGATGTGCCTATGAGTTATAAGCCAGCTCAAATTCTGCCGGCGCGGGATTCAGCCTGGGCCGATTACGACAAGCTGCGGAAGAATTTTGGGGAAGATGCCGGCGTCATTGTGTTGGGCGCCCGGCTTCCGCAATTCTTTGAAAAAAATTTCTTCCGTTCCTTCTGGGTCTTTTGTGATTCCTTGGACAGCATTCCCGGAGTGGGTCGGGTGATGGCCTTGCCCAGGGCCCCAGTGCCCCTGCGCAACGACAGTCTGAAAAAATTTGACCTGCAACCGTTGGTACCCCGTCTTCCAGAAACAGCGGAGGAACTGAGCCGGCTGAGAAAAAATATGGAAACGGTCGTGTTCTATGACGGGCTGCTTTGGAATATTAGGGAAAATGTATTCATGGTGTTGGTGCAGATCGACCAGAAAATTCTGAACACGGCGGCTCGCATGAACACGGTGAAAAAACTGGAGGAAAAAGTCCGAAACTTCGAGGCGCAAACCGGCACCACATGGCACATTTCAGGTATGCCGTATATCCGCACCATCACAAATATCAGAGCCCGTCGGGAAATAGGCCTTTTTATTGTCCTGGCCGCACTGGTGACGGCCGTGGTGCTGGCTATCCTGTTTCGCTCCTGGCCCGAGGTGTTGATTCCGCTTTTAAATGTGGGCCTGAGTGTGGTGTGGTCGCGCGGCCTCATGCACCTGTTGGGCTATGAAATCACTCTGTTGACGGGCCTCCTGCCACCGCTGCTGATTGTTATAGGCATTCCAAACGCTGTGTACCTCATCACAAAGTATCATATTGAATGTGGCCGTACGCCAGATAAAATCAAAGCCTTGGAAAAGGTGGTCCGTCGCACAGGCTCGGCCGTCTTTCTCACCAATCTCACTACAGCTGTGGGTTTTCTCTCGTTCGCGGTCACCGGCAGCGCCTCTTTGGTGGAATTTGGTATTCTGGCTGCACTGAATGTGGCGTTGCTCTTCGTGCTCACACTGGTTTTCATTCCTGTGGCCTTCAGTTTTTTGCCGCGTCCTTCGGCCCGCTCCACAGCCCACCTCGAAAAACGTCTCAGCCAGGCCACCGTCCGTAATTTGATTCTCATAAGTCAGTACCGACGTGGCTGGGTGTATGGGCTCGTACTTCTGGCATTGGGTCTGTCTTTGCTGGGCATCACACGCATGCACGTAGAGGGCACGGTGACTGACGACCTGCCCCGTCATGATCCGGCCATCACGGATCTCCGCTTTTTTGAACGCTATTTCGGCGGCGTCATGCCCCTGGAAATTCTAATTGAAACCCAACAGGAAAATGGTTTCTGGAAGTCTCCGAAATTGTGGAAAAAAATGGAAGCTCTTCAGGACTACCTGAAGGAACTGGGCATGACATCCCGGGCTTTTTCTCTGGTGGATCTGATCAAATTTGCCAATCAGGCTTTCTACAATGGTAATCCCGATTATTATCAGCTCCCCAATCAGTTTGATCGGGCATTCCTGGTGGATTATCTCAAACCCGGCAACGGGCGGGATCCCTGGATGAACAATTTCGTGGACAGCAGCGGCCGGCTTACCCGGGTGAGTGTTCAGTTGGCCGATTTGAAAGCTGCCGACGTGCTGTCGCTTCAGCAAAAAATTCAAACCTATCTGAACGAAGCTTTTCCGGCGGAATCCTATGCCACAGCGGTGACGGGAGGCAGCGTCATTTTCGCTCACGGTTCAGGATACCTCATTCGCAACTTGGTGTACAGTATGGTGTTGGCTATTACCGTGATTTCCGTTCTGATGGCTTTGCTTTTCAAAAAAGTAAAGATGGTTTTAATTTCCTTGGTACCCAACATGTTGCCGCTGCTTTTCACCGCCGGCCTGATGGGCGTGGCGGGAATTCCCCTCAAACCTTCCACCATCTTGGTATTTGGGATTGCCTTTGGCATCGCTGTGGATGATACCATCCACTTTCTCACCAAGTATCGTCAGGAAATAAAAACCAGCAAAAACGCCCGGACGGCTGTTGTGATCGCATTGCGCGAAACGGGTTTAAGTATGGCCTACACGAGCATCATATTATTTTTTGGATTTTCTGTTTTTATTTGGAGTGATTTCGGAGGCACCAAAGCTTTGGGCATGCTGGTTTCTTTTACTCTGTTGTCCGCCATGATCACCAACTTGTTTTTGCTGCCGGCCCTGCTGATGAGCGCCCATGTGTTGAAAGGGATTCAGATTTGGAAGCCCCGCAGCAGAAAATTGAAAACGCGGCACGCAGCCAAAAGGCTTCCTGGCGAAGGGGGCACTTAATTCTATTATTCTATTTTTAGACCATGAAAGGCATCATTCTCGCCGGGGGCTCGGGCACGCGTTTATATCCCCTCACGCTGGCTGTGAGCAAACAGCTGATGCCCGTGTACGACAAACCCATGATCTATTATCCGCTCAGTACGCTCATGCTGGCCGGCATCCGGGATGTGCTGATCATCAGTACGCCACATGACCTGCCGGGTTTCCGGCATCTTTTGGGGGATGGCCACCAGTGGGGCATGGCTTTCCAGTACGCTGAACAGCCTGTACCCGATGGTTTGGCCAGGGCGTTCACCATCGGCGCTGAGTTTATAGGTTCCAGTCCGGTGGCCCTTATTCTGGGGGATAATATTTTCTACGGAAGCCGCCTTCATGACACTTTGTCGTCCATCCAAATGCGCCAAGGCCAGGGGGGGCTGGTATTTGCATATCACGTCAGCGATCCGGAGCGCTACGGGGTGGTTTCTTTTGATGCCACAGGCCGGGCTGTAAGCATTGAGGAAAAGCCGATTCAGCCCCGAAGCCATTATGCTGTGCCCGGATTGTACTTTTATGATGAGCAGGTGGTGGACGTGGCTCGTAATCTGCAACCCAGCGCCCGTGGCGAATATGAAATCACCGATGTAAACAAGTGGTATTTGGAACGAGGGAGGCTTCAGGTGAAGATTTTAGACCGGGGCACGGCCTGGTTGGATACAGGCACCTTTGCTTCGCTCATGCAGGCGGGCCAGTTCGTGCAAGTGATAGAGGAACGCCAAGGCCTCAAAATCGGCTGTCCTGAAGAAACGGCCTGGCGCATGGGATTCATAGATGACGCCCAATTGGAAGCCCTGGCCCGGCCCTTAATGAAAAGTGGCTACGGCCGGTATCTCCTGCAGCTTTTGGAACATTGAAACCTTTTCAAAAAGACGGGTACATTAAGATGCATGAGTATATTCAGGGAAATTATCCAAAGGAAAATTTTTCCCTAAGCGAAGACTGGCCAAAAACAAACATAGGCATAGGTATCTCGTTAAAAAGTTGGAGGCCGTAAATATCCTCCGGCTGGCTTTCCTGGGGCCACATCACGCAGCCGCCTCCGGCTTCAATCAACGCCTGACCTGCCGCCAGGTCCCAGGAAGAACAAGGGCTGTCCCGGACATAAACATGGGCGCTTCCTTCGGCCAACCAGCCAAATTTAAGGGCGCTGCGACCGCTCTTTAAGATCACCCGGAAACCTTGGCCTTCAAATTGCCTGGCCGCACCGCTCAGGGCTGCACCCTGCAATCCTGAAGTGTTCGACAATAGAATCAGTGTGTGTTCGGGTTTTCTCCGGTCATTTTCCAGGGTGTGGGCTTCCCAGCCCCGGTCGTGGCGAAAGCACTTGACCACCTTTTCCCCCACGGACCCGGCATACATAACTCCGAGAGCCGGAGCGTAAATCAGGCCAAAAATCGGCTTTTTTTGGTGGATGAGTGCAATGTTTACGGTGAATTCTTCAGAACCCTGGATAAAACCCTTTGTGCCGTCTAATGGGTCGGTCAACCAGAAGGTGTCTGGAAGGGCAACCGCTGGGAAGGGTGCATTTTCTTCCCCAAAGACGGGCAGCCCTGTGGTTTCTAAGGCTGTGTTCAAGCATCGTTGGGCTTCCAAATCGGCATCGGTGACGGGACTGCGATCCTCTTTTTGCCGCACTTCAAGGCCCCGTCGCCAGTATTTCAGAAGTCGTTGGCCCGCAAGCCAGGCCGCTTCTGTGACGGCTTCAGGAGAACTGCGACCATGTAATTTTAACGCTTCAAACTCCAGCACATTTCCAAAAATAGCGCACTTTGGCTAAAATAATCCCTTATGCCGATGCTTTAGAATGGCTTATGAGCCGCCTTCCCATGTTCCAAAGGGTGGGCGCCGCGGCTTATAAAAAGGATTTGACCCACATCCGCCTTTTGTGTGAAGCGCTCGGCCAACCCCAAAATCATTACAAGACCCTACATGTGGCCGGTACCAACGGAAAAGGGAGCACCTGTCACATGCTGGCTTCCGTACTTCAGGAGGCAGGATACAGAACCGGCCTCACCACTTCGCCCCATCTTGTGGATTTCAGAGAACGGATCCGTGTGAACGGGGACCTCATTCCGGAAGACAAGGTGGCCGAATTTGTGACGCTCATTCAGCCGGTCGTGGCACAAATAGAACCCTCTTTTTTTGAGGTGGCCATAGCCATGGCTTTCTGGTATTTCCGGGAAGCACAGGTGGATGTGGCTGTGGTGGAAACCGGCATGGGCGGCCGCTTGGATTCCACCAACATTATTCGACCCGAAGTGTCCGTGATCACCAACATAGGCCTGGATCATACCGAATTCTTAGGATCCACCCTTCAACTCATCGCCACCGAAAAGGCCGGAATCATCAAGCCGGGAGTGCCCGTGGTGGTGGGCCGGTTTCAACCTGAAACTGCGCAGGTGTTCCAGGAGACCGCGCGCCATACTCAAAGTCCAGTGGTGGAAGCCTGGCGGCATTTTTCCGCAGAATTTGAACAGGACGCCATCGTTATTCGACACCACGGAGTTATGTGGGTGCGGGCCCAATGCGTTCTGCCCGGCCGGTATCAACTCGAAAATTATGCCACTGTGGCGGCCACAATTGAGGTGCTTCGGGGCAAGGGCTGGTCTATCCCAAATCGGGCGGTGGAACGTGGATTGGCCGGAGTGCGCACCAACACGGGCCTGTCCGGACGCTGGCAGGTACTGAATGTCCGCCCGGCCATCATCCTGGATACAGGCCATAATCCGGATGGATACCGACATGTGGCCGAACAATTTAATGCTTTTCCTGCCCGCAGGAAATGGGCCGTGTTGGGCTTCACCCGCGAGAAACAGCCGGAGGAACTGATTTCTCTTCTGGAACCGTCCACCCAGGTGCTGTTGGCGCCGATGTCCGTGCCGCGGAGCCGTTCTTTTGCAGAGTTATTGCAGGGTGTGAGCCGAAAAAACTTGTTGAAAGGCCGCGTGCTGCAACTGCTTGGCTCGGCCGGGTCTGCGGCAAAATTGCTAAAACATACTCTAAGCGATGAAGATGCGGTGCTGGTGGGCGGCAGCACGTTTATGGTGGCGGACTTCCTCCGTACGGGAGCTCCGATTTTAGGGATTCCTGTGGAGACAATGGGAGTCGAACCCACGACCTCTACAATGCCATTGTAGCGCTCTAGCCAACTGAGCTATGTCCCCAATTTCGAGCTGCAAATATACAACCCTTGAAAATTTTCTCGATGCTGGGTCTTTTAAAAAAGGCCTGCCTGAATGTCAGGGTTTTAAAAGCGCCAGAATACGACGGTGGATTTCCGTATTCTCCATGACGCCGGAAAATTTTTCGGCACCGGGTCCAAAGGCAAATACTGGAACCATGCAATACGTATGGTCCTTGGTCACAAATTGGCCGCCGATGTTTTCGCCTTTCAGATTGCCCTTGGTGAGGCCGAAACCGCCGGTTTCATGGTCAGCGGTCACCACCACAAGGGTTTGCTTATCGTTTTGGGCAAAATTTAAAGCATTTTCTATGGCCTGGTTAAAATCCAGCATTTCCTGAATGATGTACTGGTCGTCATTGGCGTGGCCGCCCCAATCGATTTGCGACCCTTCGATCATGCAAAAAAAACCGCGCGGATTGCGGCTGAGTATTTCCAGGGTTTTGACGGTGAACTCCGGAAGAAATGGCCCCCGACCTTCCGACATGCGGGGCATACCCTCTTCGGAAGCCAGGCAGGCCAAGCGGTCTGCACGGCTGGTGAGGGCTTGCCGCCAGTCGGTGTGGACATCGTAGCCGATGGTGCGCAAGTCCTGAAGCAGGTTACGGCCGTCCTTACGTTGGTCAAAAAACTTTCGTCCGCCTCCAGCCAGCACTTCCAATCGCACTTTCAACACATCATTGGCAATTTCTTCTTGCATGCGTCGATCGGGCTGATGGGCATAAAAACAGGCCGGGGTGGCATCCGTGAAAGAGGATGTGGCCACCAGGCCGGTGGATAGGCCTTCCTCCTCCAGCACTTCCACCAATGTGCGGAGCGGTTGTTTGTTCACATCCACGGCAATGGCCTTGTTATACGTTTTTTGCCCGCAGGCATAAGCCGTAGCCCCCGCGGCGGAGTCGGTGATTAAGTCGCTGGCCGAAGCCGTCTTCACCAGCCCCACCACCGGAAATTTTTCAAAAGCTATCTGGTTGCCATTAGCATACATCCCAGCCGTAATCTGCGCCAAACCCATTCCATCCCCAATCATCAAAATGACGTTTTTGGGGCGGTTCTCACGTGGAATTTCACGCTGTACGCGGGTTTTATCCCGCCGGCCGGCCGGCTCCTTCTGGCACAAGATAGGCGCTGTTATGGCGAACCATAGGGCCCCGACCAGAAATATTCGCTTCGATGGCATATTCCAATTTTTCGCAAAAGTAAAAGACAACGGATGTTTTGCCGTATTTTTTAGTTCAAATTTAAATTAATGAATAGATAATAAATTATTAAAGAGTTTGAGTAATGCAAATTACATAATAAAAATTTGTATTATTTTCAAATTCATTCGATTTAATTCAGTGCATTTTGTAATGCATTCGATGATTTTGATTCTAAAAATAATACTATTAAACTTAAAAATAATAATAAGATGTGCATTTAATTTCTTCAGAAACTCATTAGTTCTTTTTCTTAGCAAGGAAAAGTTAATTCGATTTTCTGCCGAAGAAATAATCGACCAAATTTTTTGGGGGCAACCTTTAGCAGCCTTTTCTTGTCCTAACTTTGTCTGATTTCATGGGGACACTTTTACCGCGATTGTCTTTTTTGTGGTTTGGAGTGGGGCTGTCCTTCCTTGTAGGATTCGGCAGCCCAAAAGCTCAGGAATGTGGCTACATTTACGTGACGCCTACGGGTGCCTCCACCCCAGGCAGCGGCACACGGTCCAATCCGGCCTCTCTTCCATATGCCATGACCCTGTTATCACCTGCGGCCAACCATATTCGGATGGCCAGTGGCACGTATGTGATCCATCAGCCTCTGGATCTTGTGGATAATTGCGTGATCGAGGGGGGCTTTAACCCCAGCACATGGATAAAAAGCAACACCACCCCCACAATCATCCAACGCAGCAACCAAAACCCCAGCGGTACGCCAGGCGCGCTGATAGCCGTGCGCGCCGTGAACATTTCCGGATTCCGACTGCAGGACCTCACCATCCAAACCGACCATGCCGCCGGGAATTCCGTAACAACGTATGGAGTGTATCTTTCAGGATGCAGCAATTATTTTGTGACCCGCTGTAAGATCAACCCCGGTAACGGCAGCGCGGGCGCCCCGGGGGGACCCGGAGCTCCGGGGCTGCCTGGTGCACCGGGCCAGCCTGGTCAGCCCGGACAATCGGTGGGCAACTGTTGCCGTGCGCCAGGTGCCGGGGGCAGTGGCAGCTTTTTTGGATCGCACGCCGGCGGAACTGGCGGCTGGGGCGCCCAGCGGGGCGGCTTTGTCATCACCACGGTGCCCATCATCAACACCTGTGTGGTGGAGCCGGGTTCGGAATTTACCAATCCCGGCGGCAACGGACAAAGTGGCAGCGGCCCCCAGGGCGGCCTTGGGGGCCAGGGAGGTGTAGGCTTGTGTGAGCTCACCTACGCCAACAGCAATTGTCAGGCCCAGATCACCAACCACGGTCAGCCTGGAGCCCCTGGTGAGGACGGGCTTCCCGGATCGCCCGGGAGTGTGGGTGTGGCCCAGTTTATAGGAGGATTTTATGTCCCGGGCACGGGAGGTCAGGGGCAGCAAGGTCAGCATGGCGCCGGCGGTGGCGGCGGAGGGGGCGGCGGCGCCAAAGGATGTGAACCTGCGGCCATCAATCCCTTCACATGCGACACCGTATATGACACCTCCGGTTCCGGTGGCGGGGGCGGGGGCGGCGGAGAAGGCGGTCAGGGGGGGCATGGCGGTTTTGGTGGCGGGGGCGGGGGCGGCAGCTTTTGTGTTTTTGTGCACAACAATGGCATTAATGGCTATGTTCAGGACTGTGTTTTGATTCCTGGTCAGGGGGGGCAGGGTGGCCCCGGAGGCCCGGGCGGGCCGGGTGGCCAAGGCGGCGCAGGCGGCCAGGGCGGGCGCCTGGGCGATGCCCCCAACGGAATCAACAGCTGCAACAACGGTGAAGGTGGCAACGGTGGCAACGGCGGCAACGGCGGGCCCGGAGGCCCGGGCGGGCCGGGATCCAACGGGATCAGTATGGCGCTTTACCAGCATCCAGGCGGTGAGCCCGTTTTTTGGATTGACAACTATAATCCCGGTGAGCCCCCACTCTTTGTAAATCATTTTGGCTGCACCCATTCGGATGTGGCCATCCAGGCCCAGGCCACAGGCATCATCAACTGGATTTTTGACTACGCCGCCACACCGGCCACCGGCCTGGTGGCACAGGACACGGTGCAATATTGGCTGCCGGGCGTCCGTTCCCCCACGCTCCTCGTGGATGGCGTTCCCTACCGTTTTTCCAATTTTATCACCATCCGCGATCCTTACACGCCACCCTCCATCATTAAAAATAAGACCACCATCTGTGCCGGCGATCAAATCAACTTTTCCACCCAGAGCGGGCCGTTCACTTTTCAATGGCAATTTCAGGGTGGCAGTCCCGCTACATCTTCTGTGCAAAATCCGGGCAATGTCACTTTTTCCTCCCCGGGCACCTACGTCATCACACTCACCACCACTTCCTGCTGTGGCATCCACGTGACGCGCGATACAGTGTATGTGATCACCCAGCCTTCCGTGAATCTCGGACCCGACATTGGCATTTGCTTTACGGATCCGTTGCCGGTTCTGAATGCTGGGAACCCCGGCGCCACCTACAGTTGGACCAAAAATGGGCAGCCCATTGGCGGCAATACCCCAACACTTCAAACCACCGGCGCCGGCCTGTATTCGGTCACCATCAGTTATGGACCCGGGTGCACAGCCACGGACCAACTGACGCTTACAGTGGCCAATACTTTGCCGGTGCACCTGGGCAACGATACCGCGGTGTGCATCAACGGTGTTTTTCCATTGCTCAACTCCGGCATCGCCAACGCCGCCTCTTACCAATGGTATTACAATGGCAACCCGGTAGGCTTCAGTCAACCCACCTTTCAGACTTCGGCGCCGGGCCACTATGCCGTCACTGTGGTCAGCCCCACAGGCTGCACCGGCAGCGACACGATCCAGGTGAGCATCAGCAACCCTCAGGTGGAACTGGGTCCCAACACCACGGTGTGCAGCAACGGGCAGTTTCCTATTCTCAACGCCGGTTCGCAGGGAATTTTGTACCAATGGACTCTCAATGGGAATCCCGTGGGCGGCAACAGCCCCACATTACAAACCACAGGGCCCGGCGTGTACGGCGTCACTGTGACCAACCAATTTGGCTGCACCGCCACCGACAATGTCACGCTTTCCACGGCGCCTGCGCCCACTGCTTCATTCAATATGCCGGGGTCGGCCACGGCCGGCGTTCCTGTGAACTTCACCAACACCAGCGCGCCCACGCCCCTCACATATATTTGGAATTTTGGGGACAATTCGCCCAATACCACCGTCACAAACCCCACCCACATCTACGCTGAAGCGGGTATGTACTCTGTGTTTCTGATCGTGAGCAACGGCGTGTGCAGCGACACGATGGTGCAAAGCCTCAATGTGTTGTGGGATTGCAGCCAACTGGGCCTTGTGGCCGCCTTTGCCCACACGCCCACGGTGTATATGGACCTGGACGGGTTATGCCACACCTGGAACAACAGTCAGAATGCCACCGGCTACATTTGGGACTTTGGCGACGGCAGTCCGCTGTACACCACGTTTCAGCCTGTGCATGTGTACACGGCTCCCGGGACTTACACCATCACGCTCACCGCATACAATTATAATTGCACCACCAGCGTCACGGGCACTGTGGTGGTCATCGAAAAGCACGATATTGGTCTTCAGCCGGCCACTTCCACTCCGGGTTTTAGGATTTATCCCAACCCCTTTGAAGACATTATCCATCTGGAATTTTTGTCAGAAAACTTGCAACAGGAAATCTATACCGTGCGTTTGATGGATGTGGCCGGTCACACCCTTCGTTCCCTGCGCCTGACGGGGAGCTCCCACCAGGCTTGGCCTGTGGGCGCCCTGGCGCCGGGTCTTTACCTCCTGGAGCTGTCTTCAGCCCACATGCCCTCCCTCCTTATTAAAATGATCCGATTATGACGCGTCCTGTTCTTGTGTACGCTGAAAGTACGCCCAATCCTGCCACCATGAAGTTTGTGGCCAACGTGCTGCTGCTGCCGGATGCCAGCGCCGAATACCTCAGCCCTCCGGAAGCTGCGGAAGCGCCCCTCGTGCAAGCCTTATTCCAATTCCCCTACGTGCAGGCTGTGTATGTCTGCAACAATTTCATCACCCTCACGAAGAAACCATCCGCCCAATGGACGGAAATCATCCTGGAAATCCGGCCATTTTTGAAAGAGTGGTTAGAACAAGGCCGCGATGTCATTATCACCCTGCCCCAAAAAAAGAATGACCCGGAGCCACGGCTTCACTTGGCGGACGCTTCCGTGGAACACCGCATCCTGGCCGTATTGGACGAGTATGTGCGGCCGGCCGTGGAAAGCGACGGGGGCGAAATCGCCCTTCGCTCCTTCAGGGATGGCGTGGTCACCGTGGAACTTAAGGGGTCCTGCTCCGGCTGTCCCAGTTCCACCGTCACGCTGAAAAACGGCATCGAACATCTTCTGAAACAAATGGTGCCTGAAGTGCGCGAAGTGGTTGCGGCTGAAGGGTGAGAGCTATTTAGTAAAAGAAAAATCACGAAATAAGGCTTGAAGCCCAAATTTGATTTTTTGGCCTGGCGAAAGTTCATTTTTCTTTCCCAAAGCCTGAGTTTTTTCTCAAAAGAAGAGACCTTTATAATGAAATGTGATAACAAGGATTTACTCCAAGAAAATTCTTCTAGGAAGAAATAAAATCTTGAAAAAAAATCCTTTAAAATCCACCGATAAAATATTAATTCTTTTTTTCGCTTTCTGTAAAATTTTGGTTATATTTTTGTATAAATTTGTTGTATGATTAATAAAAGTAAATGGTAAATATGGTTTATCAGGCAGAATCCAAAGCATTTGAAAATGCATTGAAAAAATATTTTTTATTTTGAAGCCTCATAATATCTTTTTCTAAAAGATAATTCAAATCATTTAATAATTTAATTATTGAATGATTAGGAGATAAAAATAGTTTCAAAGGAT
>JANWWP010000033.1 GCA_025055575.1 Flavobacteriales bacterium
CACTTAAGAATATCAGAATTGGGATAGTTTCACTTGCTTGAGGGACACGGAGGCCTGCCCCAGAGGCGCCTGCTCAGCCACCGCCCGCCCGGTCCCTGAGTAGGCTTGCAACGCAAGCCGTATCGAAGGGCCGGTTCCACAACACCCCACCCGCTTCCTGAGTAGCCGCGCTTTGCGCGGCGTATCGAAGGAGAGGTTGTTCAAAACCCATTGTGGCATGGATCGCATGGAAGAGGCCGCGGCTCTGTGAACCCTGCCATGGCGGGGCTTCGATACGGCGGCGGGGGTGTCTGCTTAGCCACTGCGTGATAGTCCTCAGCCATCGCGCCTACACTGCGTGAGGGATGCGGAGGGCGGCGCCGAAGGCGCCGGCACTGCCCTGAGCCCGCGCAGCGGGCGAAGGGATTGCCGAAGCGACAGCGGAGCCCGGAGCAGCCCGACCCTCGGCGGCCTTCGGATGAAGGCGCCGGGGGGCACGCCCAAAAAGTCAAAAAAAAAGTTTCTGAATCAGGGCTTCAGGACTCGGATTGTCCCATGTTGCTGGACGGAGCGCCACATGAACAGATACATTCCGGAGCTTAATTCTGAAGGCAAAGCCACGGCCTGGGCGCTGCTATTGCCGCGGCAGAGGATGCGGCCCGTGGGGTCCATAAGGACCCAGGTGCGCCAGGGGGCGCTCTGGGAAAAATAGACGGTGTGGCCGTCGGTCCAGGCGTGATGGGAAGTGGCAGGCGGGCTCATTGAAACGGAGCTCGGCGAAAAGGTGAGAAAGCGCAAGCCGGAACCCTGGGTGGGGGAAACTGTGCAGTGGGTGTTTTGTGCTGAAAATGTGCAGAGGACCGAGCCGTCGGCTTCGTGCAGGATGGCCTGGGCTGGGAGGACGGGCGCGCTGCCTAAGCCTTCAATATGGATTTGGAGGGTACCGGCGTTTACCGGCGGACGTGCATACAACCACAGTGTGTCGCCAGGCTGTAGGTGTGGCAGGGCCATGACGCTGTAGGGGATGCTGTCGTGGCCATTGTGCAGCCAGAGTTCGGGCCAGTCGGCTTCGTTGGGCATTTTTTTGCCGTCGTAGGGTGGATCCCAACCCCATGTGGCCGATGGGGCGATGAATACTGCGGCTAGGGCTTCCCGGTCTGCAACTTCTGAGCGGACGCGGAGGGTGAGGCGGCCATCGTAGGGCTCGGCGAGGTCGTAAAAAGCCGCGGAAGAGGCACTGCGCTGGTTGTTGCGGAAAGTGACGGTATAGGTGCCGGGTGCCGGGGCGGCTTCCACTTCAAATCCCTGAAGGGGGGCTATGCGCTGCCCTGGCGTGAAGGCATCCAGTGTGACCCAGGCGCCCTGGTTGAATAAATAAGCCGAGCCTTGAATGGCACCCAGGTTGGCGTTGCGAAAAGCAAGCCAGTCCAGGGAAGAGGGGTATGGATTGGCGATTAGGTTGAACCCCTGAAATCCGGAGAGATTTGTGTTGGTGCGGGTGATGCCGGCATATGCGACATCTTGATTGTGGGCTGTGCCATTCACATCCAGCCAGATGCCGTTGGCGGCCAGGATAGCATAGCCCCGCCCGGACTGGCCTGTGCCACCGGTGCGCACTTCCCATCCATCGAAAAGGCAGGTAACCGTTTCCGTTTCGTTGTATTGCAAGATGTTGCCATAGGGCGAGGTGGGGGCAAGGTAATAGGGTGGAGTGCAAGTGGCCATCACCACGTTGATGCCGTCAAAGGTGGCGTAGGAATTCAATCCGAAGCCTCCAATATCGGCGGCGAGATCGCTTAGGTTGAGGTTTTGCACCGCACTGCCCACAAAATGGTGGCTGAGGCCTGCATTGGCAATCTGGCGGCGCACTTGCCAAGTACCTGAACCTGTGAGAATGCTCTCCGGAGTCTGTGCCAGCCCTGGGCCGTTGTGTACGATAATCTGGCCATTGTTTGTGAGCATGCGGTGGGTGGTGAGTGGGGCTCCGGTCTGCACTTGAAGGATTTGTCCGGCTTTAACCACCAGATCGCGGCATTGGGCGGCTGCCGTCGTGACCGGACTGTGGGGTGCGGGGCCAATGAGGACATCATCCGAGGGGCCCGGCACGGCGGCAGGATCCCAGTTGAGAGGATTCTGCCAGTCGGAATTGGTGGTTCCTGTCCACTGGCGGAATAGGGCCTCGTAGCGGGCCTGTGCTGCATCGGCCTGGGCCTGAAGGTCGGCTAGGTTGTCGCCTACAACCAAGGCAAAAGATACCCGCGCATAGGCGCCCGGAGCAATGTCAAAAGGACCTGTGGAGATCATGGATGATACAGTGCCCGGGGTGGAAAGGGGCCTTGAGACGCCGTTGCTTAGGGCCTGCCATTTTTCGGCTGTGGAAAAGCCATCCCACACGTTGATGGATCCTCCGGCCCCGTCGTTGTTGAAAGCATAATAGCCGGCCGGCGTGTAGCCCAAAAATTTTATTCCGGCATATCCGCCTTGTGGGTTGTATTGAGAGTATACATAGCCAAGCCGTCGGGAAGCGTCCCAAGCCGCCACATTGTCCCAGGCAAAACCCTGTGCATTGGCAATACGCCAGTTGGCAAAAAGACCGGCAAATACGTTTTGAAGAAGTGTGCTGCCGTTGTTTTTGATTGCATAATCTAAGATTATAAAATTCTGGTTTGGAGCCGCAGACCAGGCATAGGCTTTATAATCTACCTCCACGTCCAACTTTGTGGGGCCCGCGCCGTTGTCGTTGAAGCGGCCGGCTGCATCCCTGTCGCTCACCATCGGGGGCACCACCGGGAGGGCAGGAAGTACGCTCACAAAGTCTTGATCGAAGGGGGAGACAGCCGGGCCAAAGGTGGCATCCGAAACCCGCGTGGCGCTGTTACCAATGACGAAGCTTCCGGCTTCTAATGCATTGCGAAGACCGTTTTTGCTGAGGCCCCGGCCATGAAAAAGATCTTCATCCGCAAAGCCGATGCGTCCGTTGGAAGCCAAGGTGCTATGGCAATTGTTCACCGTAAAGTCCACGTAGGAAGGATTGAGGGTGATGTGAAATACCTGACGGTGGGTGTAGGCGCCATCCGAGAATTGAAGAACAAAAAGAGCTCGGTGATCCTGAGGGCAGGAAGGCAGAACTGTGAAGACAAAGGGATCCGAGCCGGAGTTGAAGACGCCCAAAGTTCCGAGGATTCCAATCACGGTGGTTGGATCCCCAATGCTCACGTGGGGCGAGGCTGTGCTGAGCGTGGCAGTCAATGCCGGAGAGGAGGGGGAAAGCCAGTTGATGAAATTCCCGGACAGAGAGACCGTTTCTCCGGGATGGGGCAGGTTGTCATTGCCATCCACCAGGACGCGGGTGAGCATTTCGGGGGAGGGCGAGGAGGGCCCCAGGACGGCCTGATAGACATTGAGCCGGCCTTTTCCCAATTTGTTGACATAGGGCGCATTGCCTGGTAGGCTGTAGATATTTTGAGATTTTTCCATCAGCAAAGCGCGGATTTGCCGGGCTTGCAGACCAGGGAATTGGGATTTCACGAGGGCGGCTGCTGCTGAAACCTGGGGGGTGGCAAAAGAAGTGCCGGAACTGGTGTTGTAGCCCAGCAGCGAGGTGGAGTGAATGTTATGGGCCGGGGCGCAGATGTCCACTTCGTCGTAATAAGAGGAGCCAGTGGAAACAGTGCCCCACTTCAGATCGGATGCAGTGGTGCCGGCCACGGCCATGCACCATTCGTAGGCGGCCGGATAGTAGGGGGTGGTGGAGTTGGGGCTGGAATTGCCGGCGGCGCAGACCACCAGGCAGTTTTTGTTGAACACTGCATAGCGGGTGACGTCTTCCAACAAAGGATCCGGGTAGATGCTGCCCCAACTGCAGTTGATGATATGGGCGCCGTTTTGGGCGGCATAAAATATGCCGGCCACGCCTCCGCTCCAAACACCGCTGGGGTTGACGATTTTCACGGGCATGTAACGGCAACGGAAGCCCACACCTGCGACGCCCAATGCATTGTCGGTGGTGGCCGCCGCCACCCCCGTCACAAAGACGCCGTGGTTGCTGCCGCCGTTGAAGTTGTATTGGGTTTCGTTGGTGTTGTTGCCGCTGCTCCAGCCGCAACAGTCGTCCAGGTAACCGTTGCCATCGTTGTCTATGCCGTCGATGGGATCGCCGTAGTTGTAGCGGTAGTTCTGGAGGTCGGGGTGTCCAAAGTTGGTGCCGCCATCCACGATGGCGATAACCACATTGGTATCGCCCTGGGTTACATCCCAAGCTTCATAGGCTTGAATGAGGGACAGATGATACTGGCTTGTGATGCCCGGGTCTGAGGGCACATAGAGCAGGCGCTCTTCGCGGATGGGCTCGTAGTAATACAGCGGTTGCAAGTATTCCCAAGCGGACACCTGACGCAATCGGGTGATCATTTCGGTCACAGAAGGCCCGGGCGTCCATTCGAATCGTAGGATGCCTGTCAGGTCGGTCAAAGGCTCCCCGAAATCGTTGAATGGGCGCTCCGGCTTGTCGGCCTGAGGGAAAAAGGGATTCCAGGAGACCCCCCACGCTTGGAGAAGGGAAGAGACTTCGGGGGTGGTCAGCGTTTGAGGTGCGAGACCCGGCGTCAGTTTTCCCACAACCACGCCCGGTGCGTAGTTTTTGCCTTCTTCCAGTCCGGAAGGGATGGAAAAAGACTTTTGGGCCTTGAGGTTTCCGAGGCTGAAACCAATAATACACCACCACGTGAAGAAGCGCATTTTACCTCAATTTCCTCAAAGCTAATGAAAAATATTGAATTGTGTCGAAGGAGGGACTCATATGGGAGGGGGTGCGGGATGTTGTTTTGTATTTAAAAGTGGCTTCGGGCCTTGGATTGGAGGCCGGTGGCACTGCTTTGGCACGAGCACTTCTTCACCGCGTGAGGGATGCGGAGGGCGGCGCCGAAGGCGCCGGCACTGCCCTGAGCCCGCGCAGCGGGCGAAGGGATTGCCGGAGCGGGAGCGGAGCCCGGAGCAGCCCGACCCATGGCTGCACTCCGATGGGCGGCAGCCATGGGGCACGCCCTAAAACCAAAAACTTACAGGAACTTTAGGAAGCGGCCACCTGTCGGGTGAGTATGTAAGCCAAGGCGGTGCAAAGCGTGACGTTGAAAAGAATGTTGAGCGCCACAGCGCCCCATCCGAACCGGACCATAAGTACCACATTGTCCTGGGCAAAAGTGGAAAAGGTGCTGAGTCCGCCACAAAATCCGCTGGCCAGAAGTACATACGTGAGGGCCTGCCGATCGTGAAGGTGGGCCAGCCATACCAGGCCCAATATGCCGGAAGCTAAGAGGTTGGCCAGGAGGGTGGGCAAAGGCACCCCCCACAAGCTCTGGCCGATGAGGGCTTGGGCCAGCCAGTATCGCAGCGTGGATCCGGCGCCTCCGCCAAGAAATACGGCCAGAAATTTCCACAGGCTCATGTGGTGAAAATACCGATTTTGTTCAAAAAAACCAAAGTGGCCCAGCGGGCGAGCCGGGCCACGACAAGACCAACGAGGGCTCCAACGAGTACATCTCCCGGGTAATGGACGCCCACGAAAATGCGGCTGAGAGCTACCAACGCCGCCCACAGGATCAAAACCCGTTGAAATGGTTTGGAACGTCCGCCATGAAAGCCAAAGGTGGTGAACAAACTGCCCCAGAAGAGGGCCTGCCCAAAGGCATTGGCGGCGTGGCCTGAGAAGAATCCAAACTCCGAACAGCGGGGCCAGGTGCGGTGTGTTTTGGCGGGGAAAGCCCGGCAGGGCCGTGGTCGCCGGACATTGTTTTTGACCCAATTGGCCGTTTGATCGGTGACCAAAAAGGTGAGCCCGGCAAAAAGCGCCACCACCATCCAGGTTTTTAATGGCAGGCGCCGGCCGGTGTAAATGAAAGTTATTATTCCGGCCAATATCCAAGGCCAGGGACTGCTCCAGAAGATCCAGAAAGGATCCAGCCATTGAAAAGCGCCATTGAGACTGAAAAACAGACTTTTGTCGAAAGTATCTGCTTTTTTGAGGATTTCAAGGAGTGGTGAGGGCATGCCAGAGGGTGTCTTTAAGTTGGGGAATGCCCTGACCTGTGACGGCGGAAAAGAAAACCGGATGGAGGTCCTTTATTTCCGATTCCAGAGCGGTTTGGAGTTCCTGGTCCAGAAGGTCGGCCTTGGATATCCCCACGATCTTTTTTTTGTGCAGCAACTCCGGATTGTACATCTCCAGTTCGCGCAGGAGCACCTTGTAGGCAGCCCGCACATCGGGGGCATCGGCCGGTATCATAAAAAGAAGTACGGCGTTGCGCTCAATGTGGCGGAGAAAGCGCAAACCGAGGCCACGTCCTTCGTGGGCGCCTTCGATGATGCCCGGAATATCGGCCATAACGAAGGATTTAAAATCTTTGTAGGCTACCAAGCCCAGGTTGGGTACTAACGTGGTGAAAGGATAATCCGCAATTTCAGGTCGGGCGGCCGAAACAGCAGCCAGAAGGGTGCTTTTGCCGGCGTTGGGAAAGCCCACAAGGCCCACATCGGCGAGGAGTTTCAGTTCAAATATTTTCCAGCCCTCGGCGCCGGGTTCGCCGGGTTGTGCAAAGCGGGGCGTTTGGAGGGTGGGCGATTTGAAAAAAGCATTGCCTTTGCCGCCGCGTCCTCCGCGGAGCAGGACTTCGCGCTGTCCTTCGGAGGTGATTTCGAAATGCACCCGGCCGGATTCAAAATCGCGGACCACGGTGCCCAATGGCACTTCTATCACCACATCGCGGCCATCGGCTCCGGTTTTCAAGCGGCCTGATCCGGGCTGACCATCTTCGGCGTGGATGTGCTTGCGGTATTTTAGGTGCAGCAGGGTCCACAGCTGGGCATTCCCTTGCACGAGGATGTGGCCGCCCCGGCCGCCCTCGCCTCCATCAGGGCCGCCCTTGGCAGTGAATTTATCTCGGTGAAAATGCACGGAACCGCTGCCGCCTTTTCCGGAGCGAACGAAAATCTTGACATAATCTACAAAGTTCGTTTCTGCCACTAAGCCATGTTGTGAAATACATTTTGCACGTCGTCGTCCTCTTCCAGTTTTTCAATGAGCCGGAGCACCTCATTTTGTTGTTCTTCGGTGAGGCCTTCTTTGGCGGTGCCGGGTTGGGTGACATACACAAATTCGGTGGATTCTATCTCAAGGCCTTTTTCTTCCAGGGCTTTTTGCATGGCGCCGTTGTCGCGGAAGGGGGTTATGATGTACAGCAGGCCTTCTTCTTCATTGAGTTCTTCCAATCCGAAATCAATGAGTTCCAGTTCCAGGTCTTCCAAATTTTGGCCTTGGCTTTTGACTTTAAAGATGGCCTTGCGGTCAAAAATAAAATCCAGGGAACCGCTTTTGGTCAGCGCTCCGCCGGCCCGGTTGAGGTGCATCCGGATGTTGGCCACGGTGCGGGTGGGATTGTCTGTGGCGGTTTCGATGAGCAGCGCCACACCGTGGGGGCCGTAGGCCTCGTACACTACTTCTTCATAGTCTTTTTCATCTTTGTTGGTGGCCCTTTTGATGGCGGCTTCTATGTTGGCCTTGGGCATGTTCACGGCGCGCGCGTTCTGGATGGCCATGCGCAGCCTTGGATTACCATCCGGATCGGGGCCGCCCTGTTTGGCGGCTATGGCAATTTCTTTTCCGATGCGCGTGAAGGCTTTGGCCATTTTGGCGTAGCGTGCAAACATTTTGTGTTTGCGCTTTTCGAAAATCCTTCCCATAACCCTTTTTTGAAGCATGGCAAAATTACTGCGTTGCGTGGGCTTCCTGTAAAGCGCTCTGAAATAATATATTTGTACGATGCGTTTAGTGTGTTTGTATGATTTTTCATCCACGGCTGACCTGGCTTTGGAGAGCGCAGCTTTTTTGGCCCAGGCCGGAAAGCACGAACTGGTGGTGTATCATGTGTGCGAAGAGGGGGAATTGAACGAAAAAAAATCGGCTCTGAAACAACGGGCCGACGGCTTGAAACCAGGAGTGCATGCCACGTACTACCTGGATACCGGGAATTTTCTCGAAGCGTTTGCTGAATATGTCCGGCGCTGGCCCCTGGATATGCTGGTGTTTTGCACTCGGGGCCTACAAGGCTGGAAACAGCATCTCCTGGGGGCGCAGTCTGTGCATCTGTGTGAAACGTGCCCTGCGCCGGCGCTGGTTCTAAATCATAGAGCTTTGCAAAAAAGCTCCGGTGAGATAATCTGTAATGTAAACTATGACGGAAATATAACCGCTATTGAGCCCCTGCTTCGCGACGTTTTGATTCCGGCGGGATTTTACCGCTGTGTCGTGCATGCCGTGGACGATGGTGGGGAGGGGTTGTCGAACTTGCGGCAGGCGGAAGAAATTTTAAAACAAATGCCCTTGGAGGTCGCCGTGCATTTGGAACCTAAAACAGTGCCTTCGTTGGGTTTGGCCGGCGATATCATTCGCTTTGCCGCGGAACGCCCTGCGGATCTTTTATTGTGCCGCATCAAACAGGGGCAACTTCCCACCCGCCACAGCGACTGGGAGCGCCTTTTGAACAATGAAGAAGGCCTGCCGGTGCTTGTGTTTTGAAATGGACGAAAAATATTGCTTTTTGAGATTTAAATTTTTGGATTTCATCAGAGTAGAATTTTGGAGGATAAATTTTTCCAGATCTTAGGATTGTTGTGTTCGATGTCTAAAACGTTAGAGGGAGAACAGTTCTCTCAGCAAGGCAGAATATTCTTTATTCTTTTGTTTTTATGCCCACGGGGATTCTTTGATGGCCTTGGGACATCTAAAAAGCCAGAAAACGTTCTACATAAGCACGGACAGCCTGGCGGGTTCGCTCGTCATGGAGGCGAAATTCGGCATCCAGGAGGGTTTTTAAGGAGGAAATAGGCAAAGCGCCGGGCATGACGAGGACGCCCAGATGCATCAGCACATCCGCCAGGTGGTCGCACCCCCGGAGATTTCCGGCCCGGCCAGTGGCCACACCGATGATGGCCGCTTTTTTGTTTAAAAAGTACTCCGGCTGCACCACATCTATAAATGCTTTCAAAATTCCGGGGAGGCTTCCGTTGTATTCAGGAATGACAAAAAGAAGCTTGGCGGCTTCGGCAATGTAGCGGCGGGACAACTCATCCACCGGGCCTCCTTTCCCCATCACGACGTTGTGGAAAAGAAATCCTTCGGGTAAGTCTTGCATTTTCAAAAGGCGCGGCCGAATGCTTTTTTCTTCCAGGCAGGTTTGGACAAAATCAAAAACGATACTGGAAAGATTTCCCGGTCTGTAGGTGCCCAGAATGAGGCTCAGAGGCTCCTGGGGTTTCCAATCCACGCCACAAAGTTCGGAAAAAGGATGCGCCTGGATACCTTTGTGGGTTAAATATACTGAACAAAAAAGCGGTACGGGTTATGGGAAAAATCATTTCAATTGCCAACCAGAAAGGGGGCGTAGGCAAAACCACCACCGCCATCAATCTGGCTGCTGGTTTGGGGGTGCTGGAATATAAAACCCTGTTGATAGATGCCGACCCGCAGGCCAATGCCACATCCGGGCTGGGATTTGACCAGAAGTCGATCAAGACCAGTATATACGATTGTATTTTAAATGAGGTGCATCCGGCCGACATCATTATTCCCACCAAAACGCCGCATCTGGATTTGATACCGGCCCATATTGATTTGGTGGGCGCTGAAATTGAGATGATCAATTTACCGGGGCGGGAGAGCATGCTGCGCAAGGTGCTTGAGAAAATTAAGGACCGTTATCAGTTCATCATTATTGATTGTTCGCCTTCCCTGGGTCTTGTGACTGTGAATGCTCTCACGGCATCGGATTCCGTGATTATACCAGTGCAATGCGAGTATTTTGCTCTGGAAGGTTTGGGTAAGCTTCTGAACACGATTAAAATCGTTCAGGCCCGGCTCAATCCTGAATTGGAAATCGAAGGCATTCTTCTCACTATGTTTGACCAGCGTCTGAAATTAGCCCGTCAAGTAGTGGAAGAGGTGCAGTCCCACTTCGACATGCTGGTATTCGATACCATCATCTACCGCAACACCACCCTGGGCGAAGCCCCCAGCCATGGAGAATCGGTGATAATGTTTGATGCCGATTCTAAAGGCGCTCAAAACTATCTGGATTTGGCCCGTGAAATTCTTCAAAAGAATGACATGACGCGTATCCGCAATGAAGATAAAATCATTAATGTGGAATGAATAAAAAGCGTGGTTTGGGAAAAGGGTTGAGCGCTCTGTTGAGCGCCATGGAAGATGAAAAGGGCCTGCAGCCGCAGGCCGAAGCGGGCCTACAAGTGTCCGCCCCCACGGTGTTCGTGCATTTGGATCTGATTGATCCCAATCCCGATCAACCCCGCACGGATTTCGATGAAGAAAGCCTCCAGGAACTGGCTGAGTCTATTCGTGCTCTAGGAATAATCCAGCCCATTACGTTGCGCCGAAAAGAAGACGGGCGCTATCAAATTATTTCCGGGGAGCGCCGCTTCCGGGCCTCCCGATTGGCGGGCCTGAGCGAAATTCCGGCTTTTGTGCGCTCGGCCGGAGACAGCGAGGTGCTGGAAATGGCCTTGGTGGAAAACATTCAACGTGAGGATCTCAATCCCTTAGATGTGGCCCTTTCCCTTAAACGCCTTCAGGATGAATTTTCCCTCACCCAGGAGCAGTTGGCCCGCCGGATTGGAAAACAGCGCAGTACGCTGGCCAATTTTGTGCGGCTTCTGAAACTGCCGCCCGAAATTCAGAAAGGCCTCAGAGACAAAAGCATCACGATGGGCCACGCCAGGGCGCTCATCAATATTCCGGACGAGGCCCAGCAACTGCGCATGTATCATAAAATACTGAAGGAGGACCTTTCCGTGCGCCAGGTGGAAGAGGTTGTCCGCAATATCAGCCACGGCTCCGAAGCTCCTAAAGAGCGCTCGACAAGCCCCAAAACGGACCCCCCACCCTTTTATCCTGAATATTTGGAAAAGTTAACCGACTTCTTTGGCGCCAATGTGGAAATCCGAAAAACTAAAAAAGGCGGCGCTCAGGTGGTGGTCACCTTCAATTCCGAAGAGGATATGACTGCCTTTTTGGACCGCATGCCTCATGTTTGAAATCCTCTCCCGGGCCCGTAAAGGGAGGATGGATTTCCCAAGACCGGTCATGATGGGCCTCCTGCTCTTTCTGACATTCACTTCAACCCAAGAATGCGCCTTGCGGGCTCAAAAACCTGGCCAGAGACTCAAAGGCTCTGCAGATTCCTTAGCGCCGGCCGGAGCGTACCACTCGCCCGTGAAAGCCACCTGGATGTCGGCAGCTTGCCCTGGCCTGGGGCAGATATACAATAAAAAATGGTGGAAGCTGCCCATTGTCTATGGGGCGCTTGGAGCGGCAGTTTATTTTGTGTATTTCTCGCAGGCAGAGTATGTCAAAGCCAGAGATTCCTACCGCGCACTGGTTTTGCCGCAGCCCCATTCTTTTCAGGTGCATCCGGATTATGCCGGTTACGATGCCTTTCAAATAAAAAGTTACCGCGACTATTACCGCCAAAATCGGGATTATGCCATCGTGGCCACTGCGGCCCTCTATGCCCTTCAAATTCTGGATGCTACGGTGGACGCTCATTTAAAGAATTTTGATGTGAGCGACAAGCTCACCCTCTCGCTCCGGCCAGGGGTGGTTCCCACCACGCTTTTTTCCTTGCGCATGAGTTGGGGAAAAGGTTCCCGATTCAGGAACGATATTTGTTCACTTCTCCTGGATTAGCAGGACATGTTTGCAAAAAGCCCGTTTTTAGGTTTTGTACAAAGAATCTGGATTGGGCTCCTTTTTTCCGGGATTTGTTTGCCCTGGGCGCATGCGGGATACATATTAATACCCATGGATCACAAACAGGAAAACCATCTGAAGGCTTATGGGGTGGCTTATTGGGTGTTGGGGTATGATGTGGAAATGTATTGGCTGCTGAATTACCGAGGGGGCTCGTTTATGTTCAAACAGGCCCCTGTCTTTGAAAAAGAGTTGCGGATTCGGGGGGTGAGTTTCGAAATAATTTCCGATGCCCAAAGTGCTGCCATTCTCACAGAGATAGCCGATCCGGGGGTGAACATGGAAGCGGTGCGAATGGAAAAGGCCCCCAAAATTGCCGTCTATTCCCCTAAAGACAAACAGCCTTGGGATGACGCCGTGACGCTGGTGCTTACCTATGCTGAAATTCCGTACGACGTCATTTATGACGACGAGGTTTTGTCTGACAAATTGCCGCTTTACGATTGGCTGCATCTGCATCATGAAGACTTCACCGGCCAGTACGGTAAATTTTGGGCTGGCTACCGCAATGCCGACTGGTATAAAGAAGAAGTGCGCAACAGTGAAGCCACCGCCCGGCGTTGGGGCTTCAGCAAAGTGTCTCAGCTCAAATTGGCGGTCGCCAAGAAAATAAAAGAATTCCTGGCGGGAGGCGGATACCTTTTTGCCATGTGCAGCGCCACCGACTCTTATGACATAGCCCTGGCGGCCGAAGGCGTGGACATTTGCGATTATATGTTTGATGGCGATCCCATGGACCCTCAGGCCCAGGAAAAATTAGACTTTTCCAAAACTTTGGCTTTCACAGGATTCACCATCAGCCGTAACCCTTCAGAATACGAATATTCCACCATCGATGCCACCAACTTCAGACAGGTGCCCCGGCAGCTGGATTTTTTCACTTTGTTTGACTTCTCGGCCAAGTGGGACATCATTCCCACCATGCTCACCCAAAACCACGAAAAGGTGATCCCAGGCTTTATGGGCCAGACCACGGCCTTCCGCAAACAATTCATCAAAAATGGCGTGATTATTCTGGCCGATAATAAAGCCGCGCATGAAGCCCGTTACATCCATGGCGAATTCGGGCGCGGGTTCTGGAGTTTTTATGGGGGGCATGATCCGGAAGATTACCAGCACATGGTGGGAGATCCCCCCACCAACCTGGCCCTTTTCCCAAATTCTCCGGGGTATCGCTTGATCCTTAATAACATACTTTTTCCAGCTGCACGCAAACAAAAGCAGAAAACCTGAAGCCGGCGTTGTGTCGGGCCGGGTCCGGGGGCCTTTATTACCTTTGCACGTTTTAAAATGAATATGTCAAAAGACATTCAATCGTCTCAAATTCAATATTCTGCGGAAAATATTCAGGTGCTGGAGGGCTTGGAAGCTGTCCGCAAGCGTCCGGCCATGTACATCGGAGACACTGGGTTCAAAGGTTTGCACCATCTGGTGTATGAAGTGGTGGACAATTCCATTGACGAAGCCCTGGCCGGCTATTGTAATGACATACGCGTCACCATTCTGGCCGATAACAGTATCCGTGTAGAAGACAACGGGCGGGGGATCCCTGTGGACCTGCATCCTAAGGAAGGTCGTTCGGCGCTGGAAGTGGTGATGACAGTGTTGCATGCCGGTGGAAAGTTTGACAAGGATTCCTACAAAGTTTCGGGAGGTTTGCATGGTGTTGGCGTATCCTGTGTAAATGCCCTGAGCACCCATCTGAAAGCGGAGGTATATAGGGAAGGCAAAGCCTATATTCAGGAATATGCGAAAGGCCAACCCTTGTATCCCGTGCGGGAGGTGGGCGCTTCAGATAAGCGGGGCACCACAGTCACTTTCACCCCGGATGCCAGTATATTCACTACAACGGAGTATTCGTATGAAACCCTGGCCGCCCGTCTTCGGGAACTGGCTTATTTAAATAAAGGTGTCCGCATCACGCTCTCCGATGAGCGGGATTTGGATGAGTCGGGTGCGCCGCGCAGCGAAACTTTTTATTCAGAAGGCGGATTACCTGAATTCGTGGCGTTTTTGGACAGCAACCGAGAGCCCCTAATTTCAAAGCCCATTTGCCTGGAAACTGAAAAAAACGGCATTCCGGTGGAAGTGGCCATGACCTACAACACTTCCTTCAATGAAAATATTCATTCCTATGTTAACAACATCAACACCCACGAGGGGGGCACCCACCTGGCCGGATTCCGGCGGGCCCTCACGCGCACTCTGAAGGCGTACGCCGAAAAATCGGGGATGTTGGAAAAAATAAAATTTGAGATCAGCGGCGACGACTTTCGCGAGGGGCTCACCGCCGTCATTTCAGTTAAAGTGCATGAGCCGCAGTTTGAGGGACAGACGAAAACCAAGCTGGGCAACAACGAAGTGATGGGCGCTGTGGACCAGGCAGTGGGGGAAATGCTGGAATTGTACCTGGAAGAAAATCCCAAAGATGCCCGCCGCATCGTCGATAAAGTGATCCTGGCTGCCACGGCCCGCCATGCTGCGCGCAAAGCCCGGGAGCTTGTCCAGCGCAAAGGGGAGCTCACGGGCACGTCGCTTCCCGGAAAATTAGCCGATTGCAGCGAGCGGGATCCCGCCCAGTGTGAAATCTTCCTGGTAGAGGGCGACTCTGCCGGCGGAACGGCCAAGCAGGGTCGGGACCGTCGTTTCCAGGCCATTTTGCCTTTGCGCGGTAAAATATTAAATGTGGAAAAGGCCATGCTCCATAAAATCCTGGAAAATCAGGAGGTGAAAACCATCTTTCAGGCGTTGGGCCTTTCCATTGGCACCGAAGAAGACTCCAAGGCGCTGAACCTCGAAAAACTACGCTACCACAAAGTAATCATCATGACCGATGCCGATGTGGATGGAAGCCACATCACCACCCTCTTGCTGACGCTCTTCTTCCGATACATGAAGGAATTGGTGGAGCAAGGCTATGTGTACATAGCCACACCCCCCCTGTATTTGGTGAAAAAAGGCCAGCAGCAACGCTACTGCTGGAACGATGCCCAGCGCGACCAGGCCATTCGGGAATTGTCCGGGGGCGAAGGCAAGGAAAGTTCGGTCACCGTGCAGCGCTACAAAGGCTTGGGTGAAATGAACGCCGAACAGTTGTGGGAAACCACCATGAATCCAGCCACCCGCACTTTGCGTAAAGTGACTATTGAAAGCGCTGCCGAAGCCGATCACATCTTTTCCATGCTCATGGGCGATGACGTTCCCCCCCGGCGGGAATTCATTGAAAAAAACGCCCGCTATGCCCGTATAGACGTCTGATTTGGACGGTTTGGGAGCCCCTATTGGGATGGGTTGTCCTCCGGCCCCTGGATGGCAGGACAGAATCCGGGCCGGCCTCCCAGCCTTAATAAGTTTTTTCTTTTTCTCCCCGCCTTTTAGCCATCAGCTCAACAGCGATGCCGCTATCCATTGTCTGATGGCTGAAAATTTTTTGGGGCTTGAAAGTTTCTATTTCTGGGGGCAGGACCGCCTCGGCAGCCTGGTTCCTTTCCTGTCCCTACCCTGGACGCAATTGGGCGTGCCGGGGGTGTGGGCCTATGGGGTGGTATTGTGGGGTTTGCTTTGGCTGGGCTGGGAGTTTCTGGCTCACTGCCTTCAATCTCCGATATCCCGCCTTTTAACAGCTTGGATTCTGTTTTTCCCTTATCCCACCGTGGCGGAATTTCTTCTCCCCGGCCATCCCTACGCGGCCCAATTCGTTTTGCTGGTTGGAGCCTGGTACGTGGGCTTAAAAGCAGGTTCCTTCCACGGTTTCAAGGCCTCTGTGAGCAGCGCTGCCGCCGGGCTTCTCGCGGGCTTGGCCATGTGGGTTTCGGAATTTTCGCTCGTCGGGTTGGCGGTCTTCATGGTTTATGCCCTACTCCACTTGGGGTTGAGCAGAGAAAAAAGGGAAGTTCTTAAAAAATATCTGGCCTGCTGGCCTTTTGTTCTGACGTTTTTACCGGCCCTTGCCGTTATCCACTACTTGAAACTCCACCACACCAGACGCGTGGCAGAATACGGTGATTTTCTTGGATCCTGGGAGGGATTTTTCCTGGGGATTCGCACCTCGGCACAGGCTCTGGTGCAGCCTTATTTGAATTTCCGGCAGGACCCCGGTAGCGTACTGGCCCTCACCGCCGTGGCCATTTTCATTGCTTGGATGGTGAGAGAATGGGTTAGGAAACCTTCTGTATTTCAAAGTACAAGTTCCGCAGTTTTTTTTTCGCTGAATGCTTTGGGAGGGGTTCTGGCTTTGTGGGCTTCAGCCTGGGTGCAGAAGAGCGGCTTCGAGTCGCGGTATTTTGCATATCCGGTCATTTGGGGATTATTAGCCTTGGTCTTTTGGGCAGAAAAATTGCAAGTCTTCGGCCGGTTTAATTCTGGCTTCCTATTGTTAGGGTGTGTCCTGGCCGGCTCCACCCTCCGTACTGTGGAAAGGGAGTTTGTCCTAAGCCGTCTGGATGGAAGAAATTTTTCTTTAACAGAACTCGGCCAAGAACCCATTCCTGCATCGGGAGGAATTATTGGCCCTTATTGGTACAGCTACATTTTGGCTTTAGGTCGGCCCAAAAACCTCCCCGTCACAGCGGAAGAATCAACCGAAAGAAGCGAATTCATGGCTTTGGCTACTGCGCATCAAAAAGAAATCTGGGTCTGCGGCGCAGGTTGGTTCCCCACTTATCCCCGGCATTTAGTCCAGTTCAACCGTATTCTGCAGTGCACAGGGCTTCAAATCCGAGGCAAAAGGCTGGATTTTTGTAAATACCGCCTGGTGTCACACGAAGAAGCTAAGCCTTTCCTCTTGCCGGTTCAGGATAGTGTTGAAATTTCAATTCCTCCGGGCGGGACTTCCCAACAGTTGGAATGGAGGGTTCCTCCATCTTTTAATGCCTCAGGGATCTTCACCTCTTTCATTCTTTTTAGAAAAATAGAGGCCCGACCATTGGTTAATATTTTTTTCGAAAACCCCCAGGCTGAGGAGGATCCTATTACCTTACCTTTTTTCCGTTTTCCCAACTGCCAGGGGGAGGATTGTTTGTCCCTCATCGTATTGCCATATCATTCGGGCCCATGGCGGGTGCGATGGGAGAATTATTCCCGCCAGGAAGTAAGGATCAGGGTTTTAAAGGCAGGCTTTGCTCTTTTATGAATCGGCTATTTTTCTGTGAATATAGCACCTTCTTGTCGGGTTTTTAATATTTCGTCCAGCCTATGTTGGAGGGCTTCAATAGCGGCATGGTAAGTGGATTTGAGATTTTGAAATTAGGAGATCCGATACCTGTTTTTTGATAAATTTTCTTTGAAACTATAAAATACAAAACGATCAGACGGAGTTTTTTGCAAATGAGATAATTAGTTCACTATCAATGTGTCAGAGTGTTTTTTTGGTACCTTTTGTTGAAATTTTGTCAATGGGATGTATTCCCTTCACCCAAAATTAAAATTCCGGCAGGCCGGCGCCCAGGTCAAAGTCATGATTCATGCGGGAGCTCACCCGTTTTACCACATTGCCTTCTGCAGTGGTGGTGAGCTGGGTTTGGTAGGAATAATAATCCAAGAACCGGCCCACGTGGCGCAGGAATTTAAAGTCCACCTCGCCCAGGGCTCCGTTGCGGTGCTTTTTGATGGACAGTTGCACCAAATCATCCGGAAAGGGATTGTCGGAGGCATCCAGCTGGCCGGCATCGAAGCGGTTGATGAAAGCCACCACATCCGCGTCCTGCTCAATGGCGCCCGATTCGCGCAGGTCGCTCAGTTCAGGGCGTTTGTCTTTTCCTCGGGTTTCGATACCGCGGTTCAACTGGGCTAAGGCAATCACAGGGATGTTCAGTTCTTTGGCCACAAGCTTGATGCTCCGCGACACGGCGGCCACCACCTGTTCGCGCGTGCCGCTTTTTTCCTGGGGCGCGGACATAAGCTGCAAGTAATCTACCACAATCATCTGGATGTCGTGTTGCATTTTCAGCTTGCGGGCTTTGGTTAAAAACTCGGCCACATCCAGGCCTGGGGTATCGTCAATGTAAATGGGGGCTCTTTCCAAAACCGCCACTTTTTCGCTGATGAGCGCCAGGTCTTCTTTGCTGAGGGTGCCTTTGCGAAAGTTTTCCATATTCAGGCCGGTTTCCATGCTCAGGAGGCGTTGCACCAGCTGATTGTTGGACATCTCGAGGGAAAAAACCGCCACCGGATGCTGAAAATCCACAGCGGCGTTGCGCACCAGATTGAGGGCAAAAGCTGTTTTACCCACACCGGGACGTGCAGCTATTACAATCATATCCGAACGCTGCCAACCGCCGGTCAGACGGTCCAGGGCCGTGTATCCGGTGTGGATGCCCGTGACGCCGTCTTCGCGCTGGGTGGCGGCATAGATGTCTTTCATTACCTGCCCCAGTATGGTATCAATATTTTGCACCCCGCGCTTCACGGATTTTTCAATAATCTGCATGAGTTCTTCCTGGGCAAAACCAAAGACCTCAAAAGCATCAGCGCTGTCGTCATAGGCTTTTTCGATCACTTGGCCACTGATGCGGATGAGGTCGCGCTTAATGAATTTTTCCTGAAGCAGGCGCGCATGATATTCCACATTGGCCGTGGAGCCCACACGGGCTGTGAGCTGGGCCACGTAGTAGCTGCCGCCCACAAAATCCAGCTGTCCTTCCTGCCGCAGCTTTTCCGTCACGGTGAGAATATCTACAGGCTGGGCCGACCCAAAAAGATCTTTACAGGCCTTAAAAATGATTTGGTGTTTTTCATCGTAAAAAGTGTCTTCGCCGATGATTTCCATCACCGTGTGCAGGGCATTTTTCTCAAGCAGGATGGCCCCCAGCACCAGCATCTCCAGTTCGCGGGACTGGGGGGGCACTTTGCCATAAGGCATCAGGTCGGCGCTCACCGTGCCCGGGCGCACAGAAGTCAGGGATTTTTTACGGGTGGCCATGCGGCAAATGTAGGGTCTTGATTAAGTCGTAATATAGCTGTCCGCCTTAAAAAATTTTCAATATTCAATTGATAAGAAATTAACATGATGGAGGTGAAAACTTTTTTAGGCAATGCGATTTTTTTTGCTATTAACTCATTCAATTTTTCGGATAAAAATGGCCACGGTAAAGCAGCTCCTGAATTATTCGTCGTCGTTTTTGAAACGCCTCCGAACAACATTGTATGATATTTGCAGTTAAAACACTGGATGCCGGTCGACAGTCTCAGGAGCAATCTTGAAAAATTCATCCGAAAATACCACCTGAATGCTGCCATTCGTGGTGTTTTGATACACACGGGCCTGACGGCAGGCAGCCTTTTGCTGGTGGTGCTTGTGGAATACTGGGGATGGACAAGCCGTGAGGTGCGCACGGTCTTGTTTTTTGGATATGCCGCCGTTTTTCTGGGCGCTACGGTGGCATGGATTCTCCTGCCGCTTCTCAGGCTTTGGCGCTTGAGGCCGGGGTTGGATGATGTGCAGGCGGCGCGGATTGTGGGCGACCACTTTCCTGAAATCCGGGATCGCCTGCTCAATGCGCTTCAATTGGAAAAGCTGAGCGCCCGGGAACCGGGCAACAGCTTGCTTTTGGCGGCCATCGAACAAAAGCGGCGGCAGCTTTCGGTGTTTGATTTCCGCCAGGCCGTGAGTCTGAAACTGAATAAAAAATATTTGCCCTATGCCCTGCCGCCTTTAGGAGTCCTGATTTTTTTGCTTCTGGCTGCGCCCCGCACCGTGGTGGAGCCGGCCTGGCGCATCACGCGTTTTAGGCAGGAATTTCAACCGCCGCCCCCTTTTGAATTTGTGGTACAACAACCACTCCAGACCGAAGAAAACCGTTCTTTCACCCTGCGGGTGGAAACGCGTGGGGCGTCCGTGCCGGATGAAATGCATGTAGAAACCGGGGAGGCTTCGTATCGCATGGCTTCCGAAAAACCCGGACAGTTTTATTATGAATTCCGCGTGCCGCGTCAGGATGTCGTTTTTCGGCTGCGTGCCGGTAAGTATGTCTCGCAAACTTTTGTGTTGGATGTCCTCAAAAAAGCCGCCTTGGTCAGTTTGAAAGTATCGGCCCGCTATCCGGTGTACACCGGTCTGGTCCCAGAAATTTTTGACCGGGGCGACCTCACCGTACCCGAAGGCACACGCCTGGATTTTTCATTGGCCCTGCGCCACACCCGGCGCGTCTTTCTGACCACGGAGACTTCCACCTCGCTGCCGCCTTTCGAGCCGCAAGAAGACCGCCTCACTTTCTCCTACACAGCCCGAAAATCCCTTCGGTATGGTCTTGTCCTCGAAGGCCATGAAGGAAATGCTGACACGTTGACTTTTGAACTGACGGTGATACCGGACCAACAGCCCAACATCACGGTGGAAGAAAAGTCCGATAGTTTGATGCCCACGCTTCGGGCCTTCCGGGGTGAAGCTTCTGACGATTATGGATTGCGCAGTCTGATTTTTCAGTATGAGGTTCAACGCGGCGAAGGGGAGAAGACCGCTGAGCAAAAAATTGCTTTGCCATTGTCCTCCGGAGCGCGGTTTTTTGCCTTTACCCATGCCATGGATTTTTCCATCCTGGATTTGAAGCCCGGCGATGAAGTCTCTTATGCTTTCACAGTCTGCGACAACGACGCCGTCAACGGTTCCAAATGCGCTTCCACCCCCCGCCGTGTGCTGCGTGTGCCCACCCTGGAAGAGCAGCTGCGCCGGACGGAACAGGCCGATCAAAGTGTGATGGAAAACCTGGGCCAGTCCCGCCAGCAAACCGACCGTCTGGAGAAAGAACTCAACCAGCTCTCCCGAAATCTGACGGAAAAACGGCAAGCCGACTGGCAGGAAAGAAAGAAAGTGGAAGATTTGCTCAAAATGGAAGAAAACCTCCGCCGGCAAATGGAGGAACTAAAAAAAGATATCGAAAAGGCCAACCGGCTTAGGGAACAATTGCCCAACGATCCCACCCTCGAGGATCGGAAACTCCTGGAGAAACAGGCCGAAAAGTTGATGAGCGATGAACTGCGGCGAATTTTGGAAGAAATCAAACGTCTGTTGGAAGACAATGCAGACCGATCCCAAATGAAAGATTGGATGGAACAGGCCCGCGAAACTTCCTTGGATTTGGAAAAACAACTGGAGCGGCTGCAGGAATTATTTAAAAAACTGGAATTGGAAAGCCTGATGAACGCCGCGGCTGAAAAACTGGAGCAACTGGCCCGGGAAGAAAAGAATGAAGCCCTGAAAAACCAGCAAGTACCGGCCAGGGAGCCCGACTCTAAAGCGCAGGAAAACCAGAAAAACATTCAGGACGCTTTTAAAAATCTGGAGAAAGATCTGAATGAGATGCTCCAGAAGAATGAACAACTCGAAAAACCTATAGAAAACCTGGAAAATCTCCAGCAGCAAGCCAGGGAAACAGAAAATGCCCTGCAGAAAGCCATGGAAAAATTACAGCAGGGAGCGCCCCGTCAAGCCTCTGAAAATCAAAAACAGGCGGCCGAAAAAATGGAGGAAATGGCCCGTGAACTGCGCGCGCAAATGGAAAGACAGCGCGATGAAGAGCAAGCTGAAGACGCGGAAAGTATCAAACGGCTGCTGCGCAACCTGCTGACGCTCTCCTTTAACCAGGAGAAGCTGATGGCCGACCTCAAACAAACATCCCGCAACAGCCCCGTATTCAAAGACCTGTCCCAGAAACAGCGCCGCCTCAAGGACGACGCCCGCACTGTGGAAGACAGCCTTTTTGCTCTCAGCAAGCGCCAAATCCGCATCAGTGAAATGGTTAATAAAGAGATGGCCGACATTCGGAAAAATATGGAAAAAGCCATCCAGCGTCTAGCCGACAGGGATGGCCAGAACGCGGGGGTGCACCAACAATATGTGATGACCGGCTTTAACAATCTGGCGCTTATGCTCAGTGAAAGCCTGGAACAAATGCAAATGTCCATGAAAATGAAAGGGGGGGGCTCCTGCAGCAAACCTGGGGCCAGTTCAGAACCCTCCGAGGGCGAAATCCAAAAAATTAAAGAGATGCAGAAAAAACTGGGTGAACAAATGCAGAAGATGGCTGAACAAATGAAGCAGGGAAAGGACGGTCAGAAACCTGGCGACCAGCAAAAGCCAGGAAGTCAAGGACTCAACAGCCGAGAAATAGCCCAAATGGCCGCCCAGCAGGAAATGCTGCGGCGCAAACTCCGCGAAATGGCAGAAAAACAAGGGGGCCTTCAGCAAAAAAGAATGCTCAATGATATCCAGCAACAAATGGAGCAAAACGAATACGATTTGTACAATAAACGTATCACGGAACAAAGTCTCATGCGTCAGCGGGATATCATGGTGCGGCTCCTTGAATTTGAGAGAGCCCAGCGGCAACAGGAACAGGACGAACAACGTCAGTCCCGATCCGGCGAAGACAGCCCCCTGCGGCAAATCCCTGATATGCGCGAGTGGGAAAAAGAAAAACAACGGCTCACCGAAATTCTGCGTACAGTGCCACCGGGTCTGAAACCCTATTACCGTGAAAAAGCAGAAAAATACCTCAGCGGAAAGCCTTGACTATTTCAAGGGGGATTTTAAAATATTTATAAGTTAGAATAAAATCGGAAAGAACAGGGGTGAATCCAAATTAAAAATAATCTTCAAATCAGATTATTTTTTGAACTTATTTAATGTATAGATTAATTTTTAATACTTCAGTATAGCTACATATCATATCTTTATCTTTAGTAGCATATCAGATTGTATCACAAAAATAAGGGCAAGAAATTTTATTAAAGTACGATGACGCTTTTTTCTTAACTGACTTTTAAGAAGTAGGTTTAACCTTCAGCTCCCCTTTGTGTGCCTTACTTTTGCCCTCATGAATTTTATAACTGAGGAGTTCCTGACGCGTTTGGGTATCGCTGAAACCCTGCCGGGCACCTGGGTGGGCGGACATTCGCGTTCTGAAACACTGAATAAGGAAAAACTGCTGTGGGAGAGAAATGAAATCTTGACATCCCGCAGTCCCGTGGACGGAAAAGTGGTTGCGGAGGTAGCTGCTACAACCGTGGCGGAATATGAAGAAGCGGTGCAGCAGGCCTGTCAGGCCTTTGAAATATGGCGCAATGTGCCGGCGCCCCGCCGTGGGGAAGTGGTACGCCAGTTTGGCGAGGCCTTGCGGTCCGTAAAAAAGGATCTGGGCACCCTGGTTTCCTGGGAAATGGGCAAAAGCCTGCAGGAAGGCTTGGGCGAAGTGCAGGAAATGATAGATATCTGCGATTATGCAGTGGGGCTTTCCCGTCAGCTGTATGGACTCACCATGCACAGCGAAAGGCCCCAGCACCGGATGTATGAGCAATGGCATCCCTTGGGCCCGGTGGGCATTATCACGGCCTTTAATTTTCCCGTGGCCGTCTGGTCGTGGAATGCTGCCATAGCTTGGGTCTGCGGAGATGTGTGCATTTGGAAACCCTCTGAAAAGACGCCAGTTTGCGCGGTGGTATGCCAGAAAATTTTTGCTTCCATTCTGGAACGCAACAGCCTGCCCCCTGGAATTTCGGTCTTGATTAACGGAGGGGCTGATTTGGGCCGGCGTCTGGCGGAAGACCGCCGGGTGCCCCTGATTTCGGCGACAGGTTCGGTGCGCATGGGCCGCTCTGTGGGAGAAACTGTGGCGCGCCGCATGGGCCGGAGTATCCTTGAGTTGGGCGGCAACAACGCCATCATCATCACGCCGCATGCCAACCTGGAACTGGCCATCAAAGGGGTGGTTTTCGGGGCGGTGGGCACGGCCGGACAACGCTGCACCACCACCCGCCGGCTGATTGTGCACCGCAGTGTTTATGAAAAGGTAGCTGAAATTTTGGTGAAAGCCTATGAGCAATTACGCATCGGAAATCCCCTGGATGAAAGCTGTCATGTGGGTCCCCTAATTGATGAAGCGGCCGTGGAGCAATACGAAAATGCGCTGAAAGCTGCCGTGGCCCAGGGCGGAAAAATCTTGACGGCCCATGGCCGTATTTTAGGTACAGGTTATGAGTCAGGCTGCTACGTGCGTCCTGTGATTGTGGCCATGCCTGAGCAAACGGCCATCGTGCGGGAAGAAACATTTGCCCCTATCCTCTATCTGCTGGCCTATGACGACCTCTCTGAAGCCCTGCATCTGCTCCGCGATGTGCCCCAGGGGCTGTCTTCCGCCATCTTCACGGACAATCTCCGGGAAGCCGAAATTTTCCTTAGTGCAGAAGGTTCAGACTGCGGTATCGCCAATGTGAACATCGGCACCAGCGGAGCGGAAATTGGCGGGGCCTTCGGGGGCGAAAAAGACACAGGCGGCGGCCGTGAAAGCGGTTCTGATGCCTGGAAGCAATACATGCGTCGGCAAACCAACACCATCAATTATGGCCACACCATGCCGCTGGCCCAGGGTATCCGCTTTGATTTTTAAGGCGTTCGGGTTGTGGTTTTGTATCCTGGGCCTAGGTCTCATCAGTTGGGAGTGCCAGCCCTCCGGTTCCAGAATGACAACTTCAGGCCTTCCGCCAGACCCTGTGGCCTGGCTGGATTCCCTGATGCGAAATGACAGCCTGGCGGGGTGTAGGCTGCAGCGTTGTGTGGGGGCAGAAGGCCGGTACGATACGCTGCTTTTGCCTTCCGGCACATCCTGGCATAAAGAATTTCATATTGTCATGGATTTAGCCCGCGATATTGCCCAGCATGCAAACGTGCACTATCTGGAAACTATGGATGACGCAGGGGTTCAAAAAACGGTGTGGGAAATCGGAAACGAAGAATCCCATTCCCATTCTGGAAGGGTAGAGCTCTCCCGGACTGATGGAAAAATTTCTTTTAAAGCAGAGCGGTGGAGTTCAGACCTGCTTTTTGAAGGCCGCCTGGAATGCTTTTGCACTACCCGCGTCTTTCCCCCTATATCCTTGGCCTGCAAGACCGAACTCCATCAGGAAAGCCGGTGGCCCCATCGGCGCCAATCGGTGGTGTTTTGGCACAGGGTGCTCTGTCCCTGATTCCATCTGGAAAACTGAAAGAGGGAAGGGACTGGGGAAGGATGGCCGGGCTGCTGAATGAAATCAGGCTTTATTCTGGATTTTCCTGGGCTTCCGACTTGTAGTCCGCAGGTTGATCTTTGGACTTCGGGCTGGATGGAATCAGCGGATTCTTGGTGGCTTCATCAAAAGTCTTTCTGTTTTTGATGATGTCCAAAGCTAAAAAGGCGGCCGCTCTCAAAGATTGTTCGTCGGCCTTGCTTTTTCCAGCCACATCAAAAGCGGGTCCATGATCCGGGGAAACCCGTACCACAGGAAGGCCGGCTGTAAAGTTAACCCCTTCACGGCCTGCCAGCATTTTAAAGGGAATTAGCCCCTGGTCATGGTACATGGCTAAAACCGCATCAAAATGACGCCAGGTCCCCTGAGCCCAGAAAGCATCCGGTGAGAAAGGTCCGGCCAGCAGGGCCTGAATGTTTTTTTCAGCAGCCTGAATGGCGGGTCGGATCACAGTTTCTTCTTCTGAGCCCAAAAGTCCCTGGTCGCCGGCATGAGGGTTCAGTGCCAGAACTGCAATTCGGGGCTTAGGCACTAAAAAGTCGCGGCGAAGCGCCTGAGAAATACGCTCCAGATGATCCAGAATTCTTTCCTGGGTGATCTGTTCGGATACTTTGGCCACGGGAATATGACCTGTGAGAGGGACCACCCTTAGGCTGCCCCACGCCATCATCATCAGGGGCTTTCCGCCAAATTGCTGGCCAAAATACTCCGTTTGACCCACAAAACCCGGCAGCACACCGGCCATGTTGCTTTTGGCTACGGGTGCTGTGACCACAGCATCCAGGAGTCCTGCTTTTAGAAAGTCCCGGGCTTTTTCTAAAGACTTTAGGGCATACATAGCGCCGGTGGCATTCAGAACTCCCGGCTCCAGTTTTACGTCCTCTTCCCAACAGTGCTCAAGATTGATTTTACCGGGTTGAATTTTATTGTTTTTTACTGGAACATAAATGAATTCCAGTCCGGAAAGATTTTTTTTGTAGTAGGCCATCACTTTTCCTGAACAAAACACCACGGGCGTGCAGAGTTCCAGAAATGTTTTGTTGGACAGCGTTCGGATGAGGAGTTCCGGGCCAATGCCGTTCAGGTCTCCGCAGGTAAATCCTAAGACGGGAAGAGATTCAGCCATGTTGCAAATGTTGGCACAATCGGGTGAAAAAAGATTTCAGAAGCAAAAGACCCCAGCCCGTGGCGCCTTTCCCTCGGTATGGGTGGGCTTTTTCGGCGAATGCCACCGCCGCAATGTCCAGGTGGATCCACGGGTAATCTGTAAAATGTTCCAGGAATTTGGCAGCGGTGATATGACCAGCATCCTGTCCTCCGATATTTTTTAAGTCGGCCACATCGCTCTTAAGACTATCCCCGTAAGCGCTCCACAAAGGAAACCACACGATTCTTTCGGCGGATTCTTCGGAAGCCTCCTCCAGGAGGCCGCGGTAGAACGGGGCATTTTTTTCGAAGGCGCCGGCGGCTACATCGCTCAATGCCCGGCCCACCGCACCGGTGAGGGTGGCCACATCCACCACGAGTTCGGGATTAAGATGTCGGGCGTACACCAGGGCGTCCGCAAGGATCAAACGGCCTTCAGCATCGGTGTTAAGCACCTCCACGGTGGTGCCATCGCTCATCGTGATCACGTCCCCCGGCACCAGCCCCTGTGGACTGAGCATATTATCCGTGAGAGGGGCCAGCGCTACAAGATGGAGAGGCCATTCCAAATCAGCGGCCAGCCTCAAAATGGATAAAGCCAGGGCAGCCCCGGTCATATCATTCTTCATCGTCATCATGCCCGTGGCGGTTTTCAGACTGGCGCCTCCGGTATCAAAGACCACACCTTTTCCCACAAGCACCACGGGCTTTTTGTTCAGAGCCCTGTCAGGTTTGTAATGGGCCACGACGAAGCGTGGTTCCCGCGGACTGGCCTGGTTCACACCCAACAATCCCCCCATCCTCAGCGCGGCAATTTTCTTCCGGCCCATCACCTCCACTTGGATTCCGCTTTCTTTCAGAAAGGCTTCTGCCGATTTGGCCATGTCCTGGGCACTCAGGTGGTTGAATGGCGCGTTCACCCAGTGGCGCAATTTTTCCAAAGAGGTCTGTAAGGCTTCCAGAGCCCGCACAGTTTTTTTATCCAAACCGCTAATAATTAGAGATTCAGAAGTTTTACCTGACTTGTTTTTATGAATATTGAATTCATAAGTCGAAAATATCAGGCCCTCCAAAACATGCGTTAAAGCCTTTTCCAGCTCCGGCGGACAAGTGACTTGCAGGCTGTGAATGCCGGCTTGCCGCAACTCTTTTAAAAGAGATGATCCCAGTTGCCGCCGCGCTTCAACAGATTCAGGATTGGGGGCGTCCTGAAGAGCCATGGCCAGCACGTGTCCGGGATAGGTGGGCACACACACCAGGCGCTGGTCAGAGTCGGCCAGTCGGCTCTTGATATAGTCTTTCACGCCTTCAGAACAGGGCAGTTCCGGCATATTGCCACTGGCGAACACGATCAATGCCGAGCCTTTTTTATCTTTTGAAGATTTGAACTTAACGGGCATAAACACTTTGTGGGTTCTGTATTAAAATGATCTGCATTCCGCCAAAAGTAAGAATTTGTTAAAAATTAAATTCTTCTGAAAATTGTTTGGATTGATGAAACCAATAAATCACTTCCTAATATAATATTTAACTCACTTCAAAAGTTTCTTAATTATATATAATTATTTTACATTAATGTAACCTACATCGGCCCAGAATCCTAAATATAAGTACGCCGCACAACGGTTCGCAAATAGGCGCAGGCAGGGATTTTAACCACTGAAATTGCTACGAAGACCTGAACTTTAAATTTACCACTTTTCTGTCCTACGAAGCACCAAAGCCCTGCTTGCGCTTATTTGCTGTTGTGTACAGTGCTTCTTTTTCATCGTCCGAGTTTGAGGTACGTCCCGAAGTAGAATCCTGAAAAGTCGAGATTGATTGGATATTGTCCAAGAACCTCCCAGTCTCTACCCAGTCTGTCTTTTACTGTTTTTGTTCTAAAATATTGATAGCCAAAACGTATTCCTAATGTTGTAAATAAAGGAGATTTTGTAAAATCGTATTCCGCTTTTAAGCCTACCTGACCTTGAAAATCTCTACTTGAAAAATTTTCGTAAAAAGAACCTATGGGATAGGTTTCGTAGCGCATATCAGCGACAGCTTTAGAAAATCCAATTCCTCCATTTAATTCTATTCCAAAATGAAATCTGTTTAAAGAGTTTTCCTTGTCTTGAAATTTAAGCAAATGGCTCACATACCAAGTAGTGTTAATGCCAACTGAAATGGCTTCTGTGCGTAATTCAAAACTGCCCCTATGTTCTTGAATTGGAGCGCCAAACTCGTTTGTTTCAGTAAATAATGGACGAGATTTTGAATTCCCGTACTGATAACTTCCATACAGACCAAAGTCAAATAAGCCAATAGGTTTGTAGTTGAGGCCTAATCGGAATTGTTGCCCTGATTTGATGTAGTCTTGCAAAACATTGACGTGAGGTTTCAATGCAAAAGAATCAATGTAAAATTCATTGAGTTTCCCCATAGAATAGCTGTTTATTCCGTAACCAAATTCAAATGAAAGACGGTTTTGGTTGTCTTGTGCTTTTATAGTTCCGCACAAAAGCGAGAGTGTAATTATGATTATATTTTTCATTTTAGTCCAATTCAATTTTTGTTTCCTTTAAAGTGCCTAAGTCAATTAAATAAATACTTGATTTTTCAATTATTTTACCAGTAGGTTGTCCATCTGTGTTTAATTCTAAACGGCTATCAACTCTTTCGCCAATTAAAAATTTCCCATCTGCAGAACAGGAAATTGTTTCGTAGCGTTTGCTGTTACAAAAAGGAATTAAAAGTGTTAGTTGTCCATTATTGGTATTTAACTTGTATAACCCATTGTTGTATAATGAAACATAAACATCTTTATTATTGTTGTTTAAAGTTAAACCAGATAAACCTGCATAATTGGGATTGTCTAAAGATAATATCTCAGTTAATTCAGGATGTGGAGGAAAAACGAGTGCAGTTTTACCGATACAAAATTTACCATTCACTATGGTTTTTGAAAAAAGTAAATTATTCGTAGAAATTTCGTTAAATGTTGAGTAACCTTGGTTTACTCCTGTGTTCATTAAAATTGTATCAGTTGTTAAGCCATTTAGAGACCTTTTCAAGAAAAAATAGGGGACGCCTAAAACTGGAGAATGTGCCCAATACAAATTTTCTCCGCTTGAATCCCAAACAGGGTCGTGATTTGCAGTTGTTGTAGTAAATTGTTTCAAACTGTCGCCATTTTCTTTAACTATAAAAATGTGGTCAACATAAGAAGATTGAGAATTAATTCGTGTGAAAGCTATCCAACCTCCTGTACTCCATTTTGGTTGCCCCCATATTTTATGATTGTTACTTTGATACAATATGATTTTCTGCTTTGTGATAATGTTAAATTTTACAAGTTGGAAACTATTTTGCGAATAATCTTGAAAGTGAAACACAAATTCATTTTGATTATTTGGGTTGAAGCAAGGTTGCTTAAACATAAATGTTTCAGAAACAAAATAAGATTGTAGAAGCATCGGAAAAGTGTAACATTCTGAATCTTCTCCCAAATGAATGGGAGGTGTCTTGTCTTTACGACAAGACACCAAACCCAAAATCATTAGGAGAATGAGTAAATTATTTGATCTCATTCTACTCAATGTTTAATTTTTAATTATTCGTTTAGAAATCTTTGTTTCACCTGCTTTGATGTTGCACAGGTACAACCCATTTGACAGATTAGAAACGTTCAAAGTAATTGACTGAAATCCATTCGGTAAAATACCAAGATTATGTGATGCGACAACTCTACCAGTTGCATCGAATATTTCTAATGAAACTTCCGTTACATCAAGTAAATTGAAATCAATGGTGATTTGATTGTTTGTTGGATTTGGGTATATATTAACCCCAAAATCTAACTCATTTTCTTCAATTCCTGTAACAGAATTATCTTTAACGTAAAGCGAATATGCTGTTTTTAGTTGGCTGGGTGGTGCAGGAATCCACTTATTAACTGTTTGTCCGATAATATTTGTAAGAATATGCCAACAAAAAGTTGTTGTAGTAACAGATGCAACATTCTGATTTATAGTTGGCGTGTAAGTAAACCAAGTTTCACCAGTTATGGGGTTTGCTGCTGAAACTCCCACACTCGAACTATATCTAGGCCAGTGGCTTATTACAGTTTGGTTTGGAGCAAAAATATCAATGAATGTGTATGTAACTTGATATCTATCTGCAAAATAATTCCCTGCTGCAACGCCATTTGTATTATTTGCCACAATTACCTGTAAACCACTTGCCGTTGTTTGGAGTGGCGAAGCCTGTCCGCCTGAATGTTTAATAAAGTATTGAGGTAGCATCAATCTTTCAAGCGCAAAATCAGCGTTTATTCTGCCGTGTCCAGTTTCTTGGTCATAGCCCGCTGGAGGCACATCTGTTTTAAAACTTTGTAGGAAAACTTCAATGTCTTCAGGAGCTAAGTTGTTTGGATAACCATTGTTTGTGTGATGTTGGCTATGCAATAAAGCCGAAACACCTGCTGCGTGGGGTGCGGCAAATGAAGTACCATTCCCATTATAACTATATCCCGAATTGTTGTTATGGTCAAGTGTTGCGTATATGTCACTTGTGCCTGGAGCAACAACATCAAGATTATTACCATAAACAGAGAAACTTGCTCTACTACCAGTAGCATCATTTGCACCAACTTTTAACACCCACTCATCTTTGTATGAGGCAGGATAGTTAACACAAGTAACTGTTTGACAAGGTCCTTGTGGATAATTTCCACTTGCAGCAACAAATAAACAACTTTGCTCATAACAAGATTTGACAGCATTTTGTAGAGTTGTTGAATTATAAATTGATCCCCAACTATGATTTTGTATGTGTAACCCATAACCATAGCCTGTATTTGGATTATGCACCGCTCCTTCTACAATTGCAGGTGCCGCAATAGAATGTAATACCGAAACAACTTGTCCGGGAGATAACGGAACATATACAGGAATACCCATAGAAAACAATTGACAACCAGTATTTCCTTGTTGTACATCACCCCCAGCAACACCTGCAATGCCAATATTATCGTTGCGTAATGCACCTATTACACCTGCAACAGCAGTGCCGTGTCCATCAGGATCAGGTACTGTTTGATTTGAAGGGTGAATATTGTTGTAATAGTCCCAGCCTCCTTCAACTTTGCTTCCATTCCAAGTGCCATCACCAAAGTCTTCGTGTCGCCAATTAATCCCCGAATCATAAACACCAACCTTTGTATAGTTTTGACCAACCTGTTTGTCCCAACCATTTTCAACATTTATTCCGTGTGTTGGACTGAATAAACCCGTTTGTTGCGTTAAATAAAGAGGGTCATTTGGTGCTGCGAAAATTTCGCCAATAAAATTAGGTTCTGCATAATGTATTACAGGGTATAGTGTTGAAAGGCTGTCGGCAACTTGTTGTTCTGTATAATTTTCAGGGAAGAAAACCGAAAGCGTAGCCCAAAAATCGTCAATTCTTATCGTATCGCCCAGGCGAGTTACCGAAATAGTATCGGCTGTTGTCATTCGTCTGAAAATCTTATAGGTTTGCAATCGGCTCACATCCATTTGTAGTTTGTTACTCATCGTGGAAAGTGTGTTTTGAGTAACAAAATCCCTTAATGCTCCTGCTTCAAACTCTTTTTTGTCAATTGCAGCGTGAATGACCGCATCTCTATCAAAACGAATAATTACTTCACCTCTGTTGTGTGAAGCAACTCCATTAACCATTACGGGGTCAAATGACTTTTCGTAGCGAGCATACTTTACAGTTCGGTTTTTGAAATTTCCTCCTTGTACCTCTGTTTGCCCAACTACAATTAAATTTCCGTCCAAATCAATGGCAATCGCAGTTGGTTTGTCGTTTAATCCGTGAGGTCCATTATAGCTAACTTGTGCGAATAAATCTCCGCTTGGTGTATAGCCTAGCGTAACATAATCGGAATTATTTGTATTACGTGCTGCTCCTGTAACGAAAATATAGTCGTTTGCATCAATTACAAGTTGTACAGCTTCATCATCAAGGTTGGCAAGTCCGTTAAATTCTCTTGACCATTGCAACACACCTGATGAATTGTATTTAAGCAATGCGAAGTTTTTTCCCTCATTAGGATTGGAAACAAATCCTGCTACATAAACATTACCTTGTGAATCTGTTTTTACCCCAAAACCTTTATCTTCTGCACCAAATCCGTCAAATTGTTCTTCCCATATAATATTCAGAAGGTTGTCAAGTTTGTAAATACTAATGTCGTAGCCTGTACCTTGATTAACAACTGCGCCTGTTACATAAATGTTGCCTGAATTGTCAACGGAAAGGTCATAAACTTCGTCAACTCCACTTGTTGCATTACCGTTGCTTCTTCTCACGTTAAGCTCCGTACCTGTTGAAGCATTGTAAACTATTGTGGCAAGCTCCCAACGATTTGGAGAAACACTTATCTGGCTTCCACCTGATACATAAATGTTTGTTCCATCAAATCTAATTTGACTTGCAACATCATTTAACTGTGCGTAATCGTAACGTTTCTCCCAAACTTGATTTCCGTTAGAAGAATTTAATCTTAGCGTAACGTAGTCTGACATTGTATTGTTGCCAAAACTGCCACCTGTTACATAAATGCTACCATTGTTGTCTCCAACAATCGCTGTACCTGCGTCTTGTGGCAAAGGGGAAGCACCGATATTGTAATAGTAAGTCCACTGCAAGACACCGCTACTGTTGTATTTGAGTACAACAAGGTCAAAGTTGTCGTTTGCATTTTGGATGGATGTTCCTGTTACATAAACATTGTAGTTGTTGTCAACAAAAATGTCGGCCGCCATATCGTCCATATTTGCAGCACCGTTAAAGGTTTGTTGCCAAAGCAAGTTGCCGTCACGGTCAAATTTTTGAACGATGATGTCATTGTTATTATTTGTGTTCAAAGTAGAACCTGCAACATAGACATTTTTAAAGTTGTCTGTTGTGGTTGCATTTCGGTAAAAAACTGCCATTTCACCGCCTTCTCCTGTCCATACTTCGGAAAGAAAAGTTTGTCCTTGACCAAATACTGTTATGTGAAAAGCAATGGTAAGGGTTAAAACTGCTATGTTTTGTATTAACTTTTTCATTGTTTTACGATTTAAATTTACAAAAAAACTGATTGATATTTCTTGAAACTCTTTGTTGAGTTTCTTTTTCAAAGTCCATTCAAGGTCAGGGAGATTCTTTTTTGTGCCTTTCCAAGAATGTTTTGGCTATCAATATGTTTCTTTGTCGCACCATCGTGTCTTTTATAGCATTGTACACAACGTCCGAGCATTGGCGAAGCTGGGATATTTGTAGCTATGTCCGCCCAGTGCTGCTGTTGCTAAGTTACTGCTTTTGAAGAAACCAAAGTGTAGCCCGAACACTAGGAGCGTAGCAAAAATGTGAGGGCGGATTAAAGAAAGGTCAAGACGAGAACAAAAGATTGGAAGAGAGATAAAGCTGAAGTTGCAAGTGTCCGCCCCAGCTTTGCCAATGCAATTGTTAGCTGAAATTTTATTTCCCTAAAATGGCCTTATATGAATTCCCGAATTCAGAGTAAAGCTTTTCGAGTGATTTATAATTAAGGTCTTTCGGCAGCTTCTTATTCCATTTTGTTATTATTTTCTTTAATCGATGTTTTCTGCCTTGAAGAAAAGCTACTGAACCCTTTGCATAGAAATACCAGGATTTGCCATCCTCTCCGCCAAACCATTTTGTAAATATATTGTAGGTTTTTTTGAAATAATGTATTGCATTGGAGTTTGAATTTGCAAAAGCAAACATTTGTCCAGCGTGCCAGTTTAAAGAGTGTGTGTTGTTAGCTTTTTTGGTACAACTCAAATATTGTACAATTAAATTGGCAGCAGAATCATATGAGCCTTTTTGTGAAAGCTTTCTCCAGCAACAAGTATCACTATCAAATTCAGGTTGTTTATACTTACAAGGTTCAAGAACAATTTGGCTTTTTGAAGAGTAGTAAACCAAAATGCCAAATAATAACCAAGCTATTCTCATAAAATTTTCAGCTAACGTTTTTCGGCTTTGCGTTCGGGCGGACTTTTTAGCACTGCATTCGATACGAAGAACCGCACTTCAAATGTAGCAGAAACTTTTATACGAAGCACGTCACCCCGCCTGACGCAAAACCGATGTTAGCAGCTGTTTTTCT
>JANWWP010000055.1 GCA_025055575.1 Flavobacteriales bacterium
TGTACTAAAATATTGGCTTTTGAACGAGTCTTCGCGGAGGCTTCACCGGTCTTTATCTCTGACATGTCCATGTATGAGTTGGTTTGAGCCGGTAGATCAGACCAAAAAATGAAGTTGGCTAAAAAAATGAAAATAAAATGCATCAGTTGATTTTTCATAGGGGCGATTTTTTAAATTTTCCACCAAAGATAATTGCTTTTCTTTAAAAAATCCAATTTTCAGTGTAAAATTTATGCATGCCTAATAAAATAAAATTCTTTTCTTATTAGAATTGTTTGACTTTGAAGATGTTAAAAAAATTTTCAAATTTCTTTAAGTGGGAAAAATCGATGCATTTTCTTCAAAAAAACTTTTTTTATCCATTTTCCCCATGGGTGATTGGTCATTGAGTCCTGCATCAGTAGTTGGCTTTAATAAACATTTTTAAGGTTTTGAAATTACAGAAGCCCTCAACATTGGATTAAAAAATCTTATTTTTTTATAAAATGCTTTTGGAATACAATTTGCAAGGGGAGGTTACCAAATGGAAACACCACAGGATATCCGCGCGCTGAATGAGTTTGTCCGGGAACGCAGCGGGATCGTGGATCTGCTGATGATGGAGCTGGACAAAGTGATAGTGGGCCAAAGACCCATGTTGGAAGGCCTTCTCATCGGTCTCCTGTCCGATGGGCATGTGCTGCTGGAAGGTGTGCCCGGCCTGGCCAAAACCTTGGCTATAAAATCATTGGCTGCGGCCGTGGACGGTCGTTTCAGCCGGATTCAATTCACCCCCGACCTTTTGCCGTCCGATATCGTAGGCACGGTGGTCTATAATCAGAAAACACAGGAGTTTTCGAACCGGAAAGGCCCCATTTTTGCCAACTTTATCTTGGCTGATGAGATCAACCGGGCTCCGGCCAAAGTGCAAAGCGCTTTGCTTGAAGCCATGCAAGAACGTCAGGTCACCATCGGGGATGAAACCTATGCACTGCCGCAGCCTTTTCTGGTTTTGGCCACTCAGAATCCCATTGAGCAGGAAGGTACTTATCCCTTGCCGGAAGCTCAGGTGGACCGTTTTATGATGAAAGTTTTGATGGGGTATCCGGAAAAAGAAGAAGAGCAGAAAATTATCCGGCTGAACCTTCAGGATCATTTGCCTCAGGTGCGTCCGGTAGTGGGTTTGTCCGATATTCAGTCAGCACGCGAGGCCGTTCAGAAAATTTACATGGATGAAAAAATCGAACGCTACATCGTGGACATAGTATTTGCCACGCGCGAGCCGGCCCATTACAAGCTCACAAAACTGAACGGTTTGATTGCTTACGGAGCTTCACCGCGGGCCGGCATCAGTCTGGCAAAAGCGGCCAAAGCCCATGCTTTTCTGAAGCACAGAGGCTATGTGATTCCGGAGGACGTGCGGCATGTGGCACCTTCGATTCTTCGGCATCGTCTGGGGCTCACGTACGAAGCTGAAGCAGAAAATGTGCTTCCGGACCATATCATCCGGGATATTTTAAACCAGGTGGAAGTCCCCTGATTATTGGGCTGCGCCATGGATACTACGGAATTGCTCAAGCGTGTTCGACGCATTGAAATTGTGGCCCGTGGGCTGAGCGCCCAGGTTTTCAGCGGAAGTTACCACAGTGCTTTTAAAGGGCGGGGGATGGTGTTCAGCGAAGTGCGGCCTTATGTAATAGGGGATGATGTGCGTCGGATCGACTGGAATGTGACAGCGCGCCTCCAGGAACCGTTTGTTAAAGTTTTTGAAGAGGAGCGGGAACTGGTGGTGATGCTTTTGCTGGATATGAGTGGCTCACTGGATTTTGGCACACGCCATCGCACCAAAAGGCATCTGATGGCCGAAATGGCGGCCGTGCTGAGTCTTTCAGCGTTAGCCAACAACGACAAAGTAGGCGCCATATTTTTTTCAGACCGTGTTGAAAGCTTTATTCCTCCAAGAAAAGGCAGGAGCCATGTGCTCCGCATTATCCGGGACATTCTGGAGCGGCCGGCGGGCTCCTCGGCGACGGATGTGGCTTGCGTTTTACCGTTCTTGCGTAACACCCTGAAGAAAAGAGCTACCGTCTTTTTGTTCAGTGATTTTATCACACCGGACTTTGAAAAGCCTTTGAGGATTGCCGCCTCAGCCCATGATATTGTGGCTTTGCATTTGGCCGATTCACGCGAACTGGAGCCCCCTCCTGCTGGCATTTTTTTGTTAAAAGACAATGAAACAGGGCAGGAACGCTGGGTAGATTTCTCCTCTTCCTCCCGGCGGCAGGCTTACGCTGCCGATGCGCAGCAGCGCCACGCGCGCATTCGGGAACTGTTCACCCGGCAGAGCGTGGATTATGCATGCGTATTCACAGATCGCCCTTATGTTCAGGAACTTGTAAAGATTTTTGAACGCCGGGCCCACCGATGAAAAGGCAGTTTAGATATTTTCTTTCCACATTCGTTGGCCTGGTATTTTTGGAAGCGCCCTGCCTCCGATTGCAAGGTCAGGGAATCACAACCACTTTAAAACCGGATAGCATTCTTTTGGGGCAACATGCCACCCTTGAATATTCCATACCATGGCCCTCGGGAGCTACGGTGCTGCCGCCCTCCGAAAAACAAATATGCCGGGAACCGCTGGAACCTGTGGGACCTCTGAAGTTGGACACCCTGACCACGGAGTCTGAAAATACACTTAAGATACGGCTGAAAATCACTTCGTTTGATTCGGGGTTGGCTTTTATTCCCTCCGTACCGGTAGTTCTGGTAGGGCCTTCCGGAGACACTACCAAATTCTATACAGATTCCCTCCAGCTATATGTCAACACCGTACCCGTGGACACTACCCAGGCTTTTCGGGATATCAAGGGCCCCCTGGCGCCTCCTTTTGATTGGAGGGAATACTGGCCGCTCATGGTAGGCTTTTTTGTGGTTCTTTTGGCAGGGGCTGTTGGTTTCTTCGTATGGCGGCGTTGGAAGGGGAGACGTTCGGAAGTATCTGCGGTGCCTGTCCTCACCCGGCGGAGATCGCTGTGAGAGATTTGGAAAATCTTCGGCGCAGCGGTCTATGGCAGCAGAGGGATGCCAAGCTGTTTTATTCACGTCTCACCGAAATTTTGCGCAACTTCTTTAAGGCGCATTATGGATTTGATGCTCCTGAAATGGTTTCGGATGAAATTCTTTCCGCTCTGCGTTTGAAGGGCATGGAGAGCGATTGGTGGGAACGCTTTCGTGGATTGTTTGAGTGGGCCGATATGGCCAAATTTGCCAAAGCTCAGCCATTGCCTTCCGAGAATCAGGCGGCTCTTGAGACGGCACTTTCTTTTGTCTTACAATTTGTGCCAAAACCTTCAGACCCAGAATCAACAACTCACAGCGAAAAGCCATGAGAATGGAAGAGTGGATCCAAAAAATAGGTGAGATTCACTTTGATTATCCCTGGCTGTTGCTTTTTTTGCCTGTGATACCCTTTTTGGGACGGCTCCGGAGGGGGATGGGTGTTCGCAAAGCGGCTTTTGCCCGATTTCCATCCTTCATGCTTGTGTCCTCTCTGACACCGTCCTTGCGTCAAAAACTTTGGTTTGTACCTGATGTTCTCAGGTATGCCAGCCTGGCTCTGCTCACTGTGGTATTGGCCCGCCCGAGGGGTTTTATTGGTTTTTCAAAATCTTCCACAGAGGGCATTGATATTGTGCTTTCCATGGACGTTTCCCTCAGTATGCTGGCCAAGGATTTCCGTCCCAACCGGTTGGAAGCTGCCAAAAAGACAGCTGCCGAATTCGTCCGCAACCGACCGAACGACCGCATTGGGCTGGTGGCCTTCAGTGGGGAAAGCATCATGATGTGTCCCATCACTACGGACCATGCGCGCGTTTTGGAGCAGGTGGAGGCCTTACGCTCCGGCATGCTGGAAGATGGTACCGCCATTGGCGACGGTCTGGCTTCTGCTGTGGCCCGCCTCAAAGATTCCGAGGCTAAAAGTAAGGTGGTAATACTCATGACCGATGGCGTGAACAATAAAGGCATGATTTATCCCGAAACAGCTTCAGACTTGGCCCAGGCGCTGGGCATCCGGGTGTATACAATAGGGGTTGGCACCCGGGGCAAGGCAGAGTCTCCCGTGGGGCTTTATCCTAACGGACAAGTGGCATATCAATACATAGATGTGGAGATAGATGACGCTCTTCTGGAGCAGATTGCCCAGAAGACCGGCGGGCGGTATTTCCGGGCTACCAGCAACGACAAACTGAGGGAGATATATTCTGAAATCGATAAACTCGAAAAAACCCGCTTATTCTCTGTGGAATACCAAAGCGAACCGGATTTGTATGCCCCCTTTGCTATGGTGGCCCTTTTGCTTCTGGGTGCTGAAATTTTTCTTCGTCACACCTTATTTTCTCCTGTTGCATGACTTTTGAAAGGCCGGAGTGGTTGCATGCATTTTGGGCCTTTGCGCCCATGGTGGCATTGGTCTTTTGGCGCATGTGGCGTCGAAAGAAGCTTAGGGCCGCGTGGGTAGATGAGGCTTTGCAAGCCCACAACATGCCGCACTGGAGCGCAAACCGGCCCTGGATTTCAGCCGGGCTGTTAATTATTGCCTATATTTTGACTGTTTGCACGGCCGCAGGACCGCGCTGGGGTACGGTCGAAAAAATGGAGACCCGGACTGTACATGACATTATTGTGGCGTTGGATGTGAGCAAATCCATGCTCGCCGAAGACCTGAAGCCCAACCGTTTAGAAAGAGCCAAGCTGTCCATAAAAAATCTGATACGGCGGCGTAAACAGGACCGCTTCGGGTTGGTGATTTTTGCCGGTACCGCCGCCGTTCAATTGCCGCTTACAACGGATAAAGCTGCGGCCGATCAACTCATTGACAAAGTGAGCACGGAAAGCCTGAATGTGGGCGGCACCCACATATCGGCGGCCTTGCAGCGTTGCCTTCAGGCTTTTGGGCCTCCCGGACAGGCTGCGCGTGCCCTCATTCTCATCACCGATGGGGAAGATCACGAGGAGGGGGCCCTTGAAGCCGCCAAGGAACTGGCGGGCCAGGGAATACGGATATTCACCATTGGCCTGGGTAACCCTGAGGGAGTGCCTATTCCAGTGTATGTTCAAGGCCGTTTCCAGGGCTACAAAACCGATGCCGAGGGGCGCACGGTGGTCACACGTCTTAATGAAGCCCTTCTGCGCGAATTGGCAGCCGTGGGCGGGGGAATGTATGTGTCAGGAAATGATTTGAGCCGGGCTCTGGATCTCATTTCAGAAGAAATTGACCGATTGGACCATGCAGAAATTACTCTCCTGAAGACCGATGGACGTGCTAACCGGTTTTATTATTTTGCAGCTTTTGGCTTATTAATTCTGCTTTTGGAGCACTTTTTGCCTGGGGTTCGCAGAACTTCATCTAAAACTACTTCATTGTTTGACTGACGTCATGCGCTTCTTGGTCATAGTTGGAATGATGGGTATGAAAATCGGTCTGGAATTCCTACCGACAGTCCGATGCCAGGGCGTTTCGGCGCCGATTCGCAAAGGCAACGAAGCCTTCAAAAAAGGAGATTATCTTACAGCTTCAGAAAATTATCGAAAAGCCTTGAAGAAGGAACCTGACAATGCTATTGCAGCTTTCAACCTGGGAGCTGCATTGTATCGTGAAAACAAAATGGATTCCACGCGGCAGGTGCTTCAGGAAACTCTTCGAAAGAACATCCCGCAGGAGTTGGAGGCCAAAATATGGCACAATGTGGGCAATTCTTTTCTTAAGGAACGCAAACCACAGGAAGCCATTGAAGCCTATAAAAAAGCTCTTAAAATAAATCCCGACGATGAAGACACCCGATATAACTTAGCCTATGCTCGAAGGTTGATTCCGCCGCCTTCCTCAAATCAGCAAAAGCAAAATAAAAATCAGCAAAAACAAAATTCGGAAGACAAGTCTGCTAATTCTCCTGACGACCGGTCTCAGAAAAAGTCCGATGCGCCCCGCCCGGATTCAGAAAATCGCCCCAGACAGACGATGTCCAAAGAGGAAGCCGAAAAATTGCTGCAAGCCCTTTTGAATAAGGAAGCTCAAAATTCCAAAGAATTTAAAGACAACGCAAAACGTTCTGTGTCGGCCTCTGGTAAAGATTGGTAGAAGTATGAATAAATATGTATTGCGAAGCCAAGAGTATCACTACCGGATTTTTGTAACTTTTATTTTGGGATCTGTCATTCTTCTGCTTCCACGACTCCGGTTGTATGGTCAGGAAATAAAAGCGGAAGTGTCCCGCAATCCTGTGGCGGTGGGAGAAGTGTTTCGTATTACTTACAAAGCCGGAGTGCCATTGGAAGAATTTCGAATGCCGCGGCTCAGTGATTTCACAATGGCCGGAGGACCATATCAATCCATTAGCCAGACTTTTATTAACGGTCGCCTTACGGTGAGCAGTTCCATCAGTTATGACCTGATACCCCAAAAAAAGGGCAAATACATCATTGGTGCGGCCACGGCGCGCCATGAGGGCCGCACCATCACTTCCAATGCCATCGAACTGGAAGTTGTCGAAGGTTCCGGGGCATCGGCCGGCGGTCGTCCCGGTCCGCAGGAACCGTCCCGGCCTTCGCGCTCTGACGATGGCCGCGACATTTTTATCCGGGCTTTCCCTTCTAAAAGCTCTGTGTATCCCGGGGAGCCTTTTGTGCTGACCGTCAAGCTGTACACCCGCCTCCAGACGGAATTGCGGGACATTCAAATGCCCCGACTTAAAGGGGCTTTCATTCAGGAAATTCCGGACGCGGCCGACAAACAGTTCCGGCTGGAAGTGCTGGATGGGCAGCGGTATTACGCGGCGGTTTTACGCAAATTGGTGGTGGTGGCTCAAAGACCAGGGACTTTAAATCTGGGAAAAGCCGGTGCAGAAGTGAAGTACCAGGTGGTGGAAAGAACCGGAGACTTTTGGCAGGATTTTATGAGCGGTGGCCGGCTGAGGGTTTTTGAAAAAAAGCTGGAATCGGCTCCTATTGTGGTCCAGGTGAAAGACTTTCCTTCCGAGGGTCGTCCGGACGCCTTCAACGGCGCTGCGGGGAATTTTCAATTCCAAGCCGCCTTGGATGCAGAAAAAGCCAACACCGGCGACGCCATAAAACTTAAAATGCGTCTCAGCGGCCAGGGAAATCTTCCCCTTGTGGACTTGCCTGCGGCTCAGGTGCCGCCCTCTTTCGAAGTATTCGAACCCAAAATCACGGATAAAATCTCAGCCGGCGACAACGGATTATCCGGATCAAGAGAAAAAGAAATCATCCTCATTCCCCGAAGTCCCGGGCTGTTTAAAATCACAGTTCCTGAGTTGGCCTGGTTTGACTACAATGTCGGAAAATACCAGGTCCAGCCTCCCATGGAATTGACTCTGCAGGTGGAAGGCGCCCAGTTGTCAGGGCCAGCCGGCATTCAGGGTCCGCCAGACAACCGCCAGCAGGTGGATGTAATTCAGGATGACATCCGTTATATTAAAAGAGGTGTGGCGCTTTCGGCCACATCCAGGAATACGGGCGCGATGCCCTGGTGGCCTGTCGGGCTATTCTTTGGTGCGGGGCTATTTCTTTTCCTTGCGCGGCCCTGGGTTCGAAAGGTGCAAAGGAATAATGAAGGGGTGAGTGGGAAGCGTTCGGCCAGGCCTGCCCTGCGCCTGCTACGCGAGGCAGAGGGCGCGCTGCGCCAAGGGAATACGTCGGCCTTTTATGCGTTGTGCCAAAAAGCTTTACACCGCTTTTTACATGACCGCTATAAACTGGCATTGAACGCCATGGACCGGGACCAAATAAAGAAAACCCTGGCCCAGGCTCCGGAATTGGCCGCCTCTTTTATGGAGGTTCTGGATGCGTGTGAGGCCGCCCGCTTTGCGCCCCGCCTTGAAGGCCATGCCCATGAAGAATTTCTGGCAAAATGTCGTAACCTTATCGAAAAGGCTGCATGAAGGATTCTCTTAAATTTTTATTATTCATACAGAGATTCTTTGAATTGCAATTTTCTTCAGTACTGATGACCATTTTTTTATTGGCTTCAGGTCAATCAAACGCTTTGGCGTCATTTCCTGATGATCATGCTGTGTCTTTGTATGAAGCCGGTCGTTTCGAAGAAGCGGCATTGGCTTATGACAGCCTTTTAGCCCTGGACCCGGAAAATGCTTATCTGCTTTACAACCGCGGCAACTGTGCTTTTAAGTCCGGCCACCTGGGGCAAGCCATCCGCTTTTATCTGGAAGCTGCGCGCCGCAAGCCATTCGACCGGGACATCCGCCATAATCTGGAATACGCCCTGTCCTTAACCCGGGATGAAATTCCCCTTCAGGAACCGTTTTTTATAATGCGTTGGTTGGGCGATTTGGCCACCCTTCTTAAACCCCGCGTGGGATGGACAATATCCCTCATTTTAAGCATTTTGGGAACCGCTGGGATGGCGTTCTATGCTTTTTCATACCATGCTCTCTGGCGGCGCAGAGGCTTTTTCTTGGGCCTCAGCTGTTTTATTCTTTCTCTTTTAATCGCCTTGCCCTTCTGGGTCCATGCTGCTCAAAACAAACGAAAAACCGCCGTTGTGACCGTCCCTGTGTGCGATGTCAGCAGTGAGCCGGCGCCTGCAGCGCCAAAGTTGTTTGTTCTTCATGAGGGTGCCGTGGCCCTGGTCAAAGACTCCACAAGCCAATATTATCAGGTAGTTATTGACAGTCGGCGACAGGGATGGGTTTCAAAGTCTAATGTGTGGACCTTTTAAGCATTGAATAACTTAAAAATCAAGTAAATGTAATGAGGCTTTTGATCAATTGGGCCGACAAAAAAGCGTTTATCGAAAATGATTTAATTTTTTTAGGTAAAGATTGTTACGGAAATTTAATTGATTAATTTTGAAGAATTTGATTTGAGTGGTTCTTTGTATCCACCTTATCAATAATGCGCTCAATGATTCCGTTTTCATCAATAACAAAGGTCACGCGGGCTGTGCCAAAGTATTTTTTTCCGTACATACTTTTTTCGACCCAAACCCCATAAGCTTCCACCGTTTTCTTTTCGGAATCCGATAAAAGACGGAATGGAAGTTGGTATTTTCCGATGAATTTCTGATGGGACTTCTCGCTGTCCACACTCACGCCCAGAATTTCGTACCCGGCTTTGCGCAAGGCATCATAATTGTCTCTTAGGTTGCAGGCTTCGGCGGTGCAACCTGGGGTATCGTCCTTTGGATAAAAATACAACACCAGCTTTTTACCGGCGTAATCTTTTAAACTAACGGGTCGACCGTCTTGGTCCACGCCATGCAATTCAGGGGCTTTGTCTCCAACTTTGAGGATATTCATATTTCAAGAGTAATTAAAAGCAATTTTAAAAACAGTTTATTTAAGAAAAAGTTCGGGCGCGTTTGGTGGAAGAAGAATTTTCCAGGCCCGTGGCAAAATACTGAATTTTACTGAATTCTCAGGCGCATACACCTCTCCCTCACATTCGAGAAGAGAGGGGGGATCCGTGCGCACCTCCACATGTTGCCCCCTGAATGTAGAGACTTTGGGATGCCTGATGTGTGTGCCTTTATACAAATTAGGGGTTTGCAGGATCACATCCCACCGGGAAATGTCGCCGATGATGGCCACATCCAGCAGGCCATCAGAGGGATGGGCCGCGGGCAGTTGCATCATTCCGTTGCCATTAAAACGGCCGCAACCTACGCATATACTGAGCGCCCGGGGCCATATTTTTTCCTCGTCATCGAGGCGGCACAGGATAGAGCCTTTACGATAGCGCAGCAGCAGTTG
>JANWWP010000005.1 GCA_025055575.1 Flavobacteriales bacterium
AGACGGCGTTCTTTGCGACCGAGCACCGGTCCAATGCGCAGGGATGTGAGACCGCAGGAGCAGGGCTTGCGCCACACCCGCACCATATCCCCTGTAGCATACCTCAGAAGAGGCATACCTTGCACGCCTAAGTGCGTAAAAACCAGCTGACCTTCCGCACCATCCGGCACGGGGTTGCCATCCTCATCCAGAACCTCGGAGAAAACCAACTCCTCTTGTGCATGAAGCCCTTGACCTGCCGGACATTCTGTGAAAGCCGTCTGAAGCTCCGTGGATGCATAGGTGGACACTATTTTCAATGGCCAACGACTCAGGATTTCACGAGCTAAAGCATTGGGGCGGCCCCCATCCTCCAAGGTGGGCTCTCCCACGGCGATAAGGGTGCGGACGGAAAGTCCTAAAGGGCTTATTCCGTGGCTCTCTGCATAGTCCAAAAGACGCAACAGGAAAGAAGGTACAGCCAGAAGTGCTGTGACTCTTCTTTCACTCATGACAGCCCATTGAACAGGCGCCATGCCCGGCCCGCACCGGACTACGGAAATGCCGAGACGCCGGGCGCCCAACCAATAGGCCAGTCCAGCCATAAACCGCTTATCTAAAGTGATCATGATCTGCATAACATCGCCCCGCCGCAACCCGGCTAAGGTGAAAGTCCAGGCCTCATTCTGGGCCAGCCGACGCAGATCTTTTTCCGTGAGCCCCACATATACCGGGGTGCCTGTGGTGCCGGAAGTGCTGGTCCATTCTTGTATCTGACGCGAAGAAACGCATAAAAAACGGTCGTTAAAGCGGGCGAGGTCCGATTTGCCGCTAAGGGGCAATTGAAAAAAGGCCTCCCAGGTCCACCTTTCCGGATCTTTGGGCATGACCGCTTGGATGATGGGGGCATAAAAAGGGGATTTACTTTTTAAATACAGCAAGGCTTTCCTGAGATTGGAAGGCAAGGCTGAATGGGACCAGAGCCCTTGGGCTGCAAAGGGGCTTTGACGCAGGTCCATCCCACTAAATCTCCCTCAAAGTTAGGGACGATCGGGCAATGGGAAACGACAGCGCACACAAGTGCGCTGCACCGTGAGGGTGAGGGTATCCGGAAAAGGTTCCCTCAATTCAAATATGTGGTTCGGCTCCGCTTTCCAGCGCTGACAAGCAGTGTCTTTTTCGGCGATACTGCCATAATGACGCCGCTTTTCCTGGGTAAAAATCTGCCATAATCCGGCCTTCGGATTCACCGAAATACAGGACTGGTCATCGGCCGTGACTTTTAATTCTTGAGCGCTGCCCGGCGCCCTTAAATAAAAAATTTGCCCCCCTGAATGTTTGGGATACGAAAATTCTTCCGCCACCACTCGATTGGGCTTGGATTTGCAGTTTTCGATTGTATAGAAAATCCGAAGGGTCAGATTTTTTTGTCCGAAGAGGGCCGTCCAGCAAAAGAAAAAACCGATTCCCAAAAGGGTTTTCATCCGCGCTTAGGAGGTATAAATTCTTTCAACATTTTATTTTCAAAAATAAACATGCGGCTGGGAAATCTTTCCACCACGTTCATATCGTGGGTGGCCACGAGTACCGTGACACCCGTCATGCTCAAATTGCGCAAAAGACGAATAATATCGTAGGAGGTTTCCGGATCCAAGTTGCCTGTGGGTTCATCGGCCAGAATGACTTCCGGCCCATTTAAAAGAGCCCGTGCAATGACCACACGCTGCTGTTCGCCCCCTGACAATTCGTGCGGCATCTTTTCAAGAATATGGTCCAAACCCACCAGCGCCAAAACTTCCTGGCTGCGCGTCTGGATGTGCGATTTTTGAGTGACCCCTACAGCCCGCATGACAAACTCAAAATTTTTTCCGACACTCCTGTCGAAGAGCAACTGAAAATCCTGGAAAACCATACCCAGTCTGCGGCGCAGCAGGTGCACCTGGCTCCGGCGCAAAGACAACAAATCTGTGTGGCAGATTATTGCTTCTCCGGAGGCGGGCTTCACTTCGCCATACAAAAGTTTTAGGAGGGAACTTTTCCCGCTGCCGGTTTTTCCAATCAAATACACAAACTCGCCAGGCTGCACTTCAAAAGAAACATTTTCCAATACCAAATGATGGTCCCGGAATAGAGTTACGTCCTTCAGCCGAATGAGGGGCTCTGCCATGGATAGTAAAAGTAGTTCCTGACCACACAAGGGTCTCTTTTAGGCACAATAATTTTCAAAGGCGGGAGGTTAATAAAAAAACCTCCCTCTTTCCGCTCCCCTTTTATTGACCTTTACTTTTACAAGTCCGGTTGCGAAGATTTCTTCCGTATGCGCTGCCTTAAAAATTTTATTCTTGCTGCTTATTTTACTACATGGGTGGGGGCGGGAAAGAGTCTGGCTCAAAAGACCACATGGTTTCAGGATGCCTCGGCACCATTTCATCAGGCTGTAGAATTGTACCAAAACCAGCGCTATGCCCCAGCGCTGGGTTTATTCAATTCCTGGCTGGAAAGTCCTGTTAAAAATTTTCCGGAATTTGCTGATGCCCATTACTACCGCGCCGCCTGCGCTTACCACCTGGATCATTCGGATGCATTAAATTGGCTAAGGCAGTTCATTCGGGAATTCCCTCACCATCCTTACTGTGCACGAGCTCAATTCCTGGCAGGCATGATTCTTTTCCGGAGCGGTCGGTTTGGCCCGGCTTTTCAGTCTTTTCAATCGGCGGACCCTGCTCAGCTGTTGTCCGAGGAGAAAGCCCACCGCACCTTTTATTCGGCCTATTGCCTTTTTCAAATGAAGCAATACGACCGGGCCCTTCCATTGCTGGACGCCGCAGCGGTTTCAGACAATCCACACCAGTGGGACGCGCTGTACTACCGAGGCCATATTTTTTTTGAAAAAGCCCGTTGGGAGGCCGCCCTGAAAGACTTTAAACAGGTGGAGACACACCCGCCTTACAATCGGGTGGCGCCTTACTATATTGCTCAAATATATTACCGGCGAAAAGAATATGATAAAGCCGGCAGCTATGCGCGCCAGGTGGCCGATACAGCGCGTGGAAAATATCTTTTGCAGATGCTTGCCATCTGGGCTGAAAGCGATTTCAGAACGGCGCAGTACCACCGGGCAGTGGAAGCTTTTGAGCGCATGGAAGCGGCCGGCGCCACTTTAGACCCTCCCCAGGCTTACCGCTATGGTATCAGCCTGCTGAAAGCCGGACGCTATGATGCGGCTTCGGAGAAACTGTCCAGGGTGGCCTCCGGGCAAGATTCCCTTGCCCAAAACGCCGCCTATCACCTGGCGGAAGCCCTGATGTTGGCCGGCCGCAAGAAGGAAGCGCTCCAGGCTTTCAAAACCGCTTGGAAACTGGGTCATGATAAAAATATGGCCGAGGATGCCCTGTTCAATTTTGCCAAACTAGCTTATGAACTCGATTTTGATCCTTACCACGAAGCCATAAAAGCTTTGCAAAGTTACTTGGAAGCTTATCCCAATTCTCCCCGCAGCGACGAGTTGTACACTTTTTTGTCAGAAATCTACATGGGCACGCGCAACTACAAGGAAGCCCTGGAAGCATTAGGGAAAATAAAAAACAAAACCCGAAAAATCCGGGAAGCTTTCCAGCGCACGGCTTTTTTGAAAGCCGTGGAGCAATTTAACATGGGTAATTTTAGCGAAGCCATACGGTATTTCAATATTTCAGCCACCTATCCAGAATCTGAAAAATTGATGGCCGAATCGGTGTATTGGACCGGAGAGTCTTTTTACCGAGTTGGTAAAATTAAAGAAGCCTTCGAGGCCTTTGAAGAATTTCGGCTGATGCCGGGCACGCGGTCCTCTGAATTATATCCCCTGGCCGTGTACAATCTGGCCTACATTCAGTTTCGCCAAAGCAAATACAAAGAAGCTTCAGTCCTGTTTCGCCAGTTTTTGGAACTTGAAAACGCACCCCGCGGCCGACGTTATACAGATGCTCTACTGCGCACCGGCGATTGCTTTTATGCCCAACGCAACTACGACGAAGCCTTGCGCTATTATGAATCGGCGCTGCAAGCCCCCGAAAAAGAAAAATTTGAAGAAGACTATGCTCTTCTCCAAAAAGCCGTGGTGTATGGCATACTGAACAAACCCCGCGAAAAACTGGCTGCGTTGGATGCCTTGCTGGAGAGGCACCCGCGTTCTGTGTATCTCGCTGAAGCTCTATATGACAACGGCAACACCCGCCTCCGCCTGGGCGAAACAGGCCCTGCCGAAGCCCACTTTGAAAGAATTATCCAGGATTTCCCCCAAAGCCGACTGCGACCAAAAGCCATGCTGAAACTTGGTCTCATCGCTTACAATAAGGATGATAATGCCACGGCTCTGGGTCTTTACAAAAATGTCTTGGAACAGTATCCGGGGTCTTCCGAGGCCAGCGAGGCTTTGCGATATGTGCGGAACATTTATGTGGAAGAAGGAAAAATGGAGGAATTTACACAGTTTCTGGGAAAAGTAAAAGGCGTTTCGTTGTCGGAAGGAGCCATGGACTCCGCTTCATATCAATCCGCTGAAAATCGCATGCTAAAAGGCGACTGCGCCGGTGCCATAGAAGGCTTCACCCGCTATCTGAATACATATCCCCAAGGGGTTTTTGCCCTGAGCGCACGATACTTCAGAGGAGAATGTTTGCAAAAAGCCGGACGATCGAGCGAAGCGCTGAACGATATGGAACAGGTGGCCAACGCTTCGGCGAATGCATTTACGGAAAATGCCTTATATGCGGCTGCCTCCATCGCGTTAGCCGACAAAAACTGCCTGCGGGCAGCCCCCTTTCTGGAGCGTTTGGAAAAAACTTCGGAGCTCCAGGAGAATACATATTATGCCGTGCGCAATCTGATGCTGTGTGCCTACTTGTCTGGAGATTATAGCCGGGCCGCCGAATTTGGAAAAAAGGTTTTGGACAATCCCAAAGCTCCTCAAACCGATGAAGAAATTGCCTGGATGGCCCTGGGGCATGCCCATCTTTTAAAAAGCGATACCGCCGAAGCCGAAAAATACTTCCAGCGCACGGCGCAGCGTCATGCCTCCTATTACGCTCCGGAAGCCAAATACCAGATTTGCCGAATTTTATATTTGAAAAAACAATATGAAACCTGCGAAAAGAAAATACTGGACTGGGCCAACAGCCTGAGTGCACAAAGAAAGTGGTTGGCCAAAATGTATATTCTATTGGGAGAAACCTATGCGGCCCGTCAGAATTATTTCCAGGCCAAAGCCACATTTCAAAGTATTATTGATAACCACGACGGTCCTGAGGAAGTGGCGGAGGCCCGACAAAAACTGGCCCAAATTGAACGTTATGAAAGGGCCCATGAACCCTTAAAGCAGGAAAAAGATGAAGAATAAACGCCCCCGGGGGAAATATCTGAAGCTGTTCACTATAGTTCCGTTTTTGCCCCTTTTTATTTTGGAAACAGCCTTCCTGAAGTCCATAAACGGACAAACCATTGTGGACGAGGTGGATGTGCATGGCAACTATATCCCGCGCCTTAAACCCAGAGAAAAGTTTTTTGACAGGCCCATGATGCAGGATACTTTTCGCATAACCCTGAAGCCACAATACGCCCTGGAGGCCCCCATTCAAGAAACCCACTTTGAACCCGATTCCATCCGTCCCCAAAAATTCAAACCGGAGCCACTGCCCAAGGGAAAAAGATTGTTCGTCAAATTAGGGTTTGGTAATTATCTGACACCCTATGCTGAAGTGCGGGCCGGCAGTATAAAAAACAGACAGCATGTGTATGATGTAGGCTATACATTTCTGGCAGGCGCCGGGAAAATATCCGACCGGGGGCATCCCGGTGTGGCCAGGCATGATGTTCAAGCCCGATGGCGTTTTAGAAATGAACAAAAACAACTGTTTCAGGCCTCTGTGGGTTATGAAAACCAGCGTGTACATTATTATGGATTCCGAGCGGCTGATTTCCCAGAATTATCCCGAAAAGATTACCGCCAAACTTACAACCACTTGGGGCTGCACCTTGGTTTTGAAAACGCTCCCGACAGCGATTCTTCACGTTGGCGGTTGGCGCCCGGATTGCAATATGGCTTTACCACCGACCGTTTCGGATCGGCTGAAAACAGCCTGTCGGGCGGGATCGGTCTAGGAAAAAGCTGGAAAAATGTGCGGATGGAGGATCGGGTGGAAGGAGGCTTTTTCTACAATTCCTCAGCTGGTTCAGCCGGATTTGCCTCTGGTTGGGCCATGCTCAATCCGGCTGTGGTGATGACGGCTTCCCGGCTTTTTCTGCGGCTGGGAGCCGCCGGCTACGTGACCGCCCAGCCCGGAGGTATCCGCTGGCACGCCGTGCCCGATGTTCTTTTGAAGCTCCATATTGCAGACCGATACCTCCTTTTCGAAGGGGAGGCCGGGGGGCAAGTGTACCGCAGTTCTTTAGACCGCCTGCGGCGCGATAATCCCTTTCTTCTCACCGCGCCCCGCCTGGATTTTACGCGGCACCAACTGGCTGCAGGAGGCCGGCTTGCCGGGGCCTTTGGACAGGCTTTTCAATGGTCCGCCGGGGGACGTTTTGACCTCATCGAGCGTCAGGCTTTTTTTGTGAATGCTTGGGCGGATACCCTGCACCGCATTCCCGAATTTGCCGGTTTCGAAGTTGTTTACGGACGCCTGACCCGCACTACTGTGGCGGCTATGGTGCAATATCAGTATCAGGAAAAATATCAGGCTTCGTTGAGCTGCGAGTACTATTTCTTCCACCAAACCAACCCTGGATTCCCAGAGCGCATCGTACCTTATCACCCACAGTTCAGAATAACCGCCAGAGGACAAGTACGCCTTCTTGAAAGAATCCTACTTCGGGCTGATATTTACTACATCCACAAACAAACCGGCTTCGCGCGCGATACTATCAATACCTTCTCGACCTATTCTCTAAAAGGCGTTGCGGACATCAATGTCGCTGCCGAATACCGGTTCAATGAATTTTTGGGATTCTGGGCAGGATTTTACAACATGGGAGCTTTTGCCTACAATCGCTGGTATCGCTATCCCACGCAGGGATTCAATGCCCTGGGCGGTGTTACGCTGCGCTTTTAGAAACGTGGGAGCGTATTTTCGGGCCTCGGATTTTCTATAAATATTATGAGGCTTTTTTTCACCTGCATTGCGCTCTTTTTTTTAAAATCCCTGTTTTTTTTGTATTCTCTTAAGAGCCAGCGCCTTATATGCCAGCTGGACGATCCTGCGCGTTCGCCCAGGGAACACCATACCGATTTTGAATGGCTGGAGGCCACTTTACGCTTTCGCCCTGAAATCGGGTTGGTCATAGGCGAGGTGGAACACACCTTTTCCTGGATTCGGGATGGCATAGATACCCTGTTTCTGGATGCGCCCAAAATAAAAATTCAGGCCGTGGAAAGCCAGGGAAAACCCTTGTCCTTTAAAATGACGGAGGCCGGGGTGATAATTCGCTTTCCTGAACCCTCCAAAACCGGCCGCCAGGAAAAAATCACCCTCCGTTATGAAGCCCTTCCCAGGAAAGGATTGTATTTTATAGGATGGCAGGATGCCGGCGGTGCCTCCAGGCGCCAGATATGGTCTCAAGGCCAAGGCATAGACAACCGTTATTGGCTCCCTATGTATGATGAAATGAATGATAAAATCCGCACACGCCTTCGGATCTATTTTGACACAGCTTATGCCGTTCTAAGCAACGGAAAACTCGCCCGTAAGGAACTTCAAAAAGATGGAACCTATCTCTGGGAATATGTGATGGAAAAACCTCACGCCCCATACCTCATCATGCTAGGAATTGGCCGCTATACCATAAAAAACAGCACGGCATCCTCAGGAATTCCTCTGCATATGTACATGTATCCTGACCGACTGAACGACTTTGAAACCACCTTTAAAAACAATAAAGAAATTTTTGATTTCATGGAAAAAGAGGTGGGTGTGCCGTACCCCTGGCCCGCCTATTCGCAAATTCCTGTGCAGGAATACATCTATGGCGCTATGGAAAACACCTCCGCCACGGTGTTCGGAGACTTCTTTATCGTGGATAAGAGAGCCTTTCACGATCGCAACTACATCGCTGTGAACGCCCACGAACTGGCCCATCAGTGGTTCGGGGACTTGGTGACGGCCCGCAGCGCGCGCCATCATTGGCTTCAGGAGAGTTTTGCGACGTACTACAACTGGTTGTATGAGAGCGAATTTTTCGGACAGGACCATTATGACTGGAATCGACGCCAAGCTCAGGTGGCCGCTTTAAATGAAGGGACCAAAAACACTTTTCCGATAGCCCACTCTCAAGCCGGATCCACACGTCACTATCCAAAGGGGGCTTTTGTCTTGCACATGCTCAGTGCGTTTGTCGGAAAAGAAAACTACCAGCGGGCCATCCGGCGCTACCTTCAAACCCATGCCTATGGTAATGTGACGAGTGATGATCTTCTGAAAGCCTTTCACGATGAGCTGGGTCTAGGCTTGGAATGGTTTTGGGATCAGTGGATTTATGGCGGGGGTGAGCCAAAGTTGGAAGTGTCGGAGACAACTGAAACCGGGTGGCATATAGTCCAAATCCAGCAGGTTCAGGATGGCGCTGGAGTAGCCAGGCCCTTCCGTCTGCCTTTGCAAATGGATGTGTATTATGAAAATGGACAAAAGCAACGTCTGACCCATTGGATGGATTCCTTAAAAACAGAAATCCGCGTACCCCTCCGGTCAGGAGCACGGGTTGTCTGTGTGGTAGTGGACCCGGGTAATACTCTACTGCGTGACCTGCGCCATGAAAAATCCACTGAGACATTAAAATTTCAAACCTTAAAGGCCGAACACATGCTAGACCGCTGGGACGCCCTGGTAGCCCTGCGTGAAAAAGAATTTCCTCAAAAAAAAGAATTTCTGCAGGAAGTTTTTAAAAGAGAAACGTTTTGGGCCCTAAAAGGTGAAGCCATAAAACAGCTTATGAAAAACTTTCCTCGCGATGCCGCAGTCCAAAAACTCTGGAAATCGGCCTTACGCTCATCTGACAACGCACTCCGGAAAGAAGCCGTAGCCGCCTTGGAAACTGTGGAGTCCTCTGATCTTTTTGAGGACTTACTGGCTTTGGCCGACATCCCTGACGCTTCGTATGGATTGTTGGAATCTGCTTTGCGTTTGCTGGCAAAGCGCAATACGGGCCTTGCCAAAAACTTCAGGGAAAAAATCTGGCCCCTGTGCGAACATCCAAACGCAGCCTCCTTAAAAGTGGCTCTTTGGGAGGTGAGCTACGGTCTTGAACCTCAGAAAGCCGCCCAAGCCATTGATGAACTCCTTGCGCTTGCCGCATCGGACAAAGAATTTCGGACCCGCATCGCCGCTTTCCAAGCGCTCTCCCGGCTGCGATATTTCGGTGAGAAGGCATTAGATTCAGCCGTCCAGGCTTATCTGAGCACCAATATGCGCTTGTCCGGTGCCGTAGCCACTTATCTGAAAGAAGGTTTGAGAACCAACCAATTTTCACGCCGCCAGTTGGAAATAGCAGCTGAAAGATTCCCGTCCTTCGAGGGAAAAGAAAAACTTTTAGAGGAACTTTGGCTTAAATAGTTTCTTCTAATTTGGTTCTGGATTGGAATCCAAAACATGGAGCACCTGATGGGTGATGCGATCGGATGCTCCGGCGTGTCTGAGAAAATATGCGTCACAAGCGGTTCTAACTTGTTCCAAGTACTGAACATTGAAGGCTGCGAGTGCGGTTTTCAGTTCCCGGGCATCCTCAATAATGCGTAATACACCGGCTTCCTGAAGTTCTAAAGCTTCGCGAAACCTTTCTACACGCGGCCCGCAAAATACCGGTATCCGCCAGACCGCGGCTTCCAATGTATTGTGAACTCCCCGCCCAAAACCGCCTCCGACATAGGCCCACTCGGCCAGCCCATATAACCACGACAAAACGCCCATCTCCAGCAACACATGCAACCCGGGCCGGGCGTTTTTCAGCAATTCGGAAACACGCTCCCAGGTCTCGCATTCAAGCTTTTTTAGTTGGGTCTCCAAAGTCTGCAAAAATTCCCGGGGTTTATGAGGACAGACAATACATACACATGTGCTCCTGAGTTCTTTAAATACCGGTTCTAATACCGGCATATCTTGCGGCCAAACACTGCCGAGTACCACAAGGGGATGCGCCGGCCTCGAAAAAGCCTGCTCCACGGATGCCCTTCTACTACGAATATCGAGCACGCGGTCCACCCTTGTATCGCCAACAATTTCGGCTTCTGCACCGCAGGCTTCCACAAATTTTTGGGAAACGCCGTCCTGGACCCAAATTTTTGTAAACAAGGGCAGCACCCTTCGGAAAAAAAGCAAAAGGCGCTTGTGACGGGGTGTAAAGTGCGCTGAAATCAAAAAAAGGGGAATACCCCGTTGGCGCACCTCATTTAAAATACCCCACCAAAACTCATACTTTACAAAGATCGCAAGCGTAGGATTCCATTGATTTAGAAAGCGACGGATGTCTTCTGGACGGTCGTCCGGCAAAAATGCCAGGGCATGGGCCGGCCAATCCTTTTTGCGCAAAGCAAAGTTGAAACCCGACCCCGAAAACACCGTAACAAGCAGGAAGGCTTCAGGCCGTGCATAGCGTAATCGTTCAAGGATGGGAATAGCCTGTTCCAACTCGCCGGCCGAAGCACAATGAAACCATACAACTTTATCCCCTGGAGCCGGATGTTTCCAGCACTTGGGCGGTTTGGAGAGGCCTTGAACCCTCTGGCGGGCTGCCGAATGCCCCAAAGCGGCCAAAAAATGCAGAATAGTAAAATAGGCCCGTGTGGCTCCCTTGTAAATGCCGAACAAAAGGCGGTTCATCGGGTGTAATAAAACTCCGAAGGCCTTATGTAAGCCGGGATCATCCAGGCCAGTTTAATGGCGAAGGCAATATCGGAATAGGTGCGCGCATCGGGGGTCCCACTGTCATAATTAAACCCTCTCAAACTCCGAGTAAAAGCTTCCTGAAAAGCCACGCCGGTGCGAAAAGTAATGCGCTTGTTGTTGCTGAAAAAAATGTAGCCGACCTCCTGTACGAGGCCTATTCCTCCGCGCAGTCGGTCGTAGCCTTTTTTATACTCCCCTTGAAGCGCCGGCACATTATTGTTTTGTACTTCTATTCGTATTTTATGACCGTGCCAACCCGCCCCGGCCTTCAAATACAAACCGCAGTTGGGATTGGGCCCCCAGCGCACCAACAGCGTTCCCACAGAAAATACTGCGTGCCAACCCCTAAATAAAATGCGAACATCGGCAAAACCCCCGTCCTGGGCTATGATAAATCCATCGTCGGTGGCCAGGCGCGTGAGGGCATCTTTTTCCCGGATGCGATTGCCGGTGAAAAAGGCACCTTCCCCTTCCCAATAAAAATTACGGGAAGTTTTGTAAAAAATACTGCCACCCACCCCATAGAATACCCCCGTGCGCTGCCGCAAGTCGGCCATTGGAAAATAAAAACCTGCTCCCGGCGCAAACACCACGGCACGCACTGTGGAATCCCTGACATTGATTTGTTGCCAAGCTCGGGAGCCGGAAGCAGCTGCTAAAAGAAACCCTAAACAATAGGTTCTGAAGGCCATGAGAGTTTACGGCAAACTTATAGAAACTAACCTGGAGATTTTGCCGCTACATGAGGGGGCAAATACAGGTCTTGACTTATTTTGCAACCATGCATTCCAGCCTTCTTTTGACTTTATTCCTGTTTCTAACAAGCCATTGGTTTTGTCTTTTAAGCCAGCGCCCCGTGCCCCAAAATGCCCCTGACAAGCCTCTCGTTTTTAAAGGTCTGACTTTGCACATGGGCAACGGACAAAAAATCCAGGACGGCGTTTTGGCGATACACCAGGGACGTATTGTTTATTCCGGCCCCAGAGCGGGGTTTTCTGAAATTCCCAATGCAGAAGTTCGTGAGTTTAAGGATGCCCATGCCTATCCAGGTTTCATTTTGATGGACAACATACTAGGACTCACGGAAACCGATGCGCTCAAGCCCACGCATGATTTTCGGGAAACCGGTGAAATAAACCCGGAAGTACGGGCCTGCGTAGCGTTCAACACCGATTCCAAAATAATTCCCACCGTTCGCAGCAATGGGATACTCCTTGTGCAAAGCACCCCGCGGGGCGCTTTATTAGCGGGAACATCGGCCGTGATGCGTCTGGATGGCTGGAACTGGGAAGACGCGGCCGTGCTGTGTCAGGATGGCGTCCATGTGTATTGGCCAGAAAGCCCAGTGCGCACGCGCCAAAAGTCCGAAGATGCTAAGGAAGACCCGGACATTTCCCGAAAATCAAAACTACAACGTTTGGAACTTTTCTTTAGGCAGGCCCAGGCGTATGCTTTCAACCAGAATCCTCCCCAGGAAAAAAATATTCATTTGGAAGCTCTAAAACCTGTTTTAAAGGGAACCTCGCCGTTATACATTCACGCCTCCGGTGCGGTGTCAGTGGTGGAAGCTCTGGATTTTTTCAAAGCCTTTGGAAATATCCGGCGCGTGCTATGTGGTATGCCGGATACAGGCCGAGCCCTCGATTACATTCAGGAAGAAAAGATACCTGTCATCCTCTCAAGGATTCACGCTTTGCCGCCGCGGGATGACGCCGACTACGATTTGCCCTACCGCATGCCGGCCATTTTGGAGCGCCGCGGCATTCCCTTTGCGCTCAGTTATGCGGGAGACATGGAAGCCATGGGGTCCAGGAACCTCCCCTTCCTGGCAGGCACGGCAGTAGCATTTGGCCTGGACTATGAACGTGCGGTGGCCGCCATCTCTTCCGTTCCTGCGAAAATACTGGGGATCGAAAAAGACTACGGCTCGCTGGAAAAGGGTAAAAGCGCTACTTTTTTTATTTCGCTTGGGGATGCTTTAGACATGCGGACCCAGGATGTTAAAATAGCTTTTATAGATGGCCGACCTCTGGACCTCGATAACCACCAAAAAGTGCTGTACCGCCAATATCTTCAAAAATACGGCCTCAATTGAGAGGCGCCATGCGCATTGCCCACGTCATTCCCAACCTGGCCCGCGGGGGCGCGGAACGCCTCACGCTGGACGTGGTGCACCATCTTCGACAATTGGGCCATGAAGCAGAAATCTTCTGTCTTGAAAACACCTATTTGTACCGAAGCGATTACCCTCTCATACAACCCATAGTAATAGAAGATCACTTTAAACCTTCCCTGAAGAAACCCCTATTGGGCCCATCCCGGGACACCTTATGCCTGGAATTGGAAAAGTGGAAACCCGATGTGGTGCACAGCCACCTCTGGGCGGCGGAAGTGGCCCTGGTGCCTTATTGGAAAGCCCCGCGCTTCGTGACCCATGTTCATGACAATATGCCCCAACTCAGCGCGTCATTGGGGGCAAAAAAATTACAACGCCGAGCCCTCACAGACAGCTATGAACGATTTCTCGTATTAAGAAGTTGGCGAAAAAAAAAGGCCCGATTACTATGTATTTCAAAAGATGCGATGGCCTACATCCAATGTCATACACCCCGCTCCATAGCCCGGAATGCTTTGTACTGGCCCAATGCCATTGACATAGAACGCTTTCGCACTTGGCAAGGGAAAAGCCGCATCCCCAAAGAGGGCCGCCCCCTCACCCTGGTGAATGCCGGCAGCTTTGTTCCCAAAAAAAATCAGGCCTTTCTATTAGAAGTGCTGAGATCCTTAATCAGCACTTACCAGACCGATGCCCGGCTCATTTTATTGGGAGAGGGTCCATTAAGAGAAGAAGTGATCCAAAAAGCGCGGGAAATGGGTTTGTCAGAAAAAGTGGAGATTCCAGGCAATGTGGCTCAGGTGGAAAACTGGTTTCAAAGGGCGGATATCTATGTACACAGCGCTCTTTACGAACCCTTTGGTCTTGTGATTTTGGAAGCCATGGCTGCGGGGCTACCTGTGGTGGCTTTAGATGGTCGTGGCAACCGGGATTTCATGCAGGATGGGAAAAACGGATACCTCATCCCCCAAGCGGAAGCCGGTGTATTCGCAGAGAAAATTTGGAATATCCACCACCACGAATCTCTAAGACAAAAGTTTATCCAGGCCGGACTGGCCACAGCTGAGAACTACGATATGCGCCGGTATTGTGAAAAGCTCCTGCAAGAGGTGTATGGAGTCCCAACCTGAGACGCCCAAACCGCTGCAAAGACGGCCTTGGTTGGACCTCATGCGGATGCTGGCCGCCGTGTGGGTGTTCTTATTTCACTTTGCCAGAGAGCATCCCGTTTTTCAAACCTGGCCATGGCGATATGTGGCCGCCTCGGGCGCGTGGGGCGTGAGTTTTTTCTTTATGCTGTCCGGGTATGTGCTCATGCGGCAATATGGGCCTAAGGGTCAATTTTCAATAGACGTTTCTTCAATTGGTCTTTTCTATAAACGCCGCTTGCTTCGAATTGCCCCCGTTTACTATGCTACACTTTTCGTTTTTCTTTTTTTTAACTTTTTTGTACTGAGTGAAGAACCCCCGCTAAAAGCAGTTTTCCTGCATTTGTTGGGTATTCAGGCCTGGTTTCGGGATTATGCACTGAGCCTCAACTTCCCATCCTGGAGTCTTTCCTGTGAAGCATTTTTTTATTTGACTTTTCCGCTGTGGGTGAAAATCTTCCGGTATTTTCCTGATAATATCAGATCGGAATGTGCCAGATGGGGCTGGCTGCTGCCGATGGTATGGTGTGCCTGCGGTATAGAAAAATGGCTGGGGTTATACCACCCTATCACCAATTTGCCCCTGTTTATTTCAGGCATCTTTTTGGCCTTGTACCGCGGCCCGATGATCTGGCCGGCCGCTATGGCCTTTCTGTGGCTGCTTATGGGCACCGGCCTGCCTTACGATATGTGGCGTCTTTGCGAAAGCAATGGAGTCTCTGCAAGCCCGGTTTTTGCATGCTTGATCCTGGTGGGCGCCCGTGGCGCCGGAAAAGTGGCACAACTCTCGGATGTGTGCCGCATTTTGGGAGAAATCAGCTATCCCTTTTATCTTGGTCAGTACCTAAGCTTTTTAATCACAAAATATCTGTACTGGCAATTTTTCCATCCCCTGTGGAAGGGTTTCCATGCAGGGCATATATTCTTGATCAATACTTGCCTGGCTCTCATTTTCGTTTTTTGTGTAGAACGACCGTTGAGAAGAAGTTTTTAAAATTTTAAGAAGTGTTCACAGACCGGATTTTTCGGAAATTTGCCCTTGTGAAAATTCTGAATGCCTGGCTTTGTATAAGCCTTCAGGCATGGGCTGCTGCGGTGAGCGCCAGGGCTCAGAATCTGGTAGTGAACGGAAGTTTTGAGGAACACATTGGATGTGTTTATCACTATTTGAAGGACCTGAATTCCTGCAACTTCAACCCATTGGCGCGCGCTGTGGTGGAAGGGTGGTTCACCCCGGCCGACCGCCGCGCCGATTACTTCCACCCCTGCAATACCGCCGATGGCTACAAACCACCAAAAACCCAGTACGGCCTGGTGTATCCGGCCGATGGCGAAGCCTGTGTAGGCCTTTGGTATTATCGGGACGCCGAAACCTCGGCCTCGCGGGATTACCTTATCGGCACGCTGAAGGAACCTTTACAAGCAGGTAAAACCTACTATGTTTCTTACAAAGTGCGCTTGTCGGAATATTCCCAGTTGGCCGGTCCGGCTCCGGGCCTCTGGGTCACCAGCCGCAAGCTGAAGCCTGAGGATCTGGCCATTGGGTTCAGCGCCCGTGAAGCCCAGATCAACCCTGACACGGCCCAGTATATTTGGGACAAAACACGCTGGTACACCATCACCGGCAGCTTTAAAGCCGAGGGCCACGAAAGATACATAGTGATTGGCTACTTCGGAAAACGAAAAGATCCCCCTCTTTTATATCTAAAAGACCACAAAGCCGAAGGGTTTTCACCTGAATGTTATCATCTTCTGGACGATGTGTATTTGGGTTTGGAGCCTCCGTCAGTTCGGGAGCCTCTGCCAGCCGCTAAACCCGTAAATTATGTGATCTATAGGAGAGGCTACCAGTGGCTGGAGGGACGCGTCACCGACCGGGAAACGCAAACACCCCTGCCCAACGCTGAACTTTTGCTTTACGAAACAGAACGCCCCCAATTTGCTGAAAAAATTCGCCTTTCCAAAGATGGCCGTTTCCGCACCTCCGTGCCTCGGGGCAAATACATTGCCGTCGCCCGACATCCGGGGTATCTGCCCCGTGCAGCCTACTGTGAGTCCGCCGTTTTTGAGGAAACTATGGACCTGAAACTCACACCCGTAAAAAAAAGTCATACCATGCAGCTCCTCAATTATTACACCTACTCGGACGGCCAGTTGAGATTTCAAAGGTTTTGTCCGGAAGAACTCCGTGAACTTGCGGCTTTCCTTATTGAAAATCCGAACGTAAAAATCCAGATTAACAGCCGGGGATATCGCCAGCGGGATAAGCAGGAGTCGGCTGAGGATATCCAGTATGAAACCGAAGCCAGAGCCCGAGAAATTGCCGATTTTCTCACGGACGCCGGCGTGCTGGGATACCAAGTGACAGCGCGCGGGCTGGGCCTCAGCCAAGGCCAAGGCTTTGCCGATGAAGTAGAGGTGATCGAAGTGCTGCAAAAACCAGACAATCGGCCACGCTTTCCATTGCTCATCCAGCTTTTTCATGCTGAAACAAAAATGCCTGTCTCTGGCTCCGTGAATCTTATGAATTTGGAAAGTGGCGCCGTGAAAGTGCTGGAGGCCCAGGACGGCAGGGCAGTGAGTAAAATTTTGCCTGGCGCCTACACCATATCGGCCGTAATTCCTGGCTTTTTACCCGTGGCCGAAAATTTTGAAATGCCATTGGATGAACACCGCTTGACGCTGTATCTGACCCCGATTGAAAACAATACCTTCACGCTGAGAAACATTTCATTTCCACCGAACAGCACCCAGCCCGACCCTGCATCCTACCCCGTGCTGGACAAAATCGTGGCCCTCATGAAACTGCGGCCTGAAATAGGATTGTCTGTGGAGGGCCACACCGATGGATCCAACGAGCGCACGGCCGATGAATACCTTAACGATTTATCGCTGCGCAGAGCGGAAGGAGTCAAAGGTTATTTGGTTTCAAAAGGAATTGATGCCAGCCGCATCCAGTGCCAAGGATTTGGTCGCAGCCGTCCGGTGGCCGATAACGATACCCCCGAAGGCCGCGCCCTGAACCGACGCATTGAATTCCGTATTTTGGAATAACGTCGGTCGTTTATAACTTTTAATCGAAAAGTCATCCCATTCTGAATACCTAGCTAACTTTACCCTTTGAAAAAACCCAAAATGTTCAAAATCCACCGGTTACAAGATTTGGTGAGAAAATTTCAGCCCAAAAGCCGGGTGGCCCGGTGGTGCATTAACAAATACACCCTTACGGTGGGCGTTTTTATAATTTGGATGTTGTTCTTTGATAAGCAGGATTATTCATATTATCGTCATCTTCAGAAAGAACACGACGAGCTCGTGCGCGACACCACCTATTACCATCAGGAAATTCAGAGCGCTCAAGCCCAAATTAGAAAGCTGAAGGGGGATAAAAAGGAATTGGAAAAATTTGCCCGTGAAACATATTTCATGAAGCGGGACGATGAGGTGGTGTACGTGTTTCTGCCAGATTCGGCTTCCGTCAAGAAATAATCCCGGCCAACACCTTCTGAACCGGCTGGCTGGCTTCACTAACTTTGCCCTATGCAGAGCTGGAACGAACTGACCGGCTGGCCGTCTGGCACATTTGAAGACTGGCTGAAGCTGGCTCAGGCAAGCAATACCGAAGAGGAGCTCAAAAAAGCCTTGACCTGGACCGACGAAGACGATATCCAGGTGAATGCCCTGTATTTGCCGGATCCGGATTTAAAGCCTTTAAATTCTACATTTCCCAGGACTTCCTTTCCTACCCTCGTCCAGTGGGTGTGGCTAAAAGAAGAGTCCGAAATGCAGAGAATTCTTGAGGAAGCCCTCGGCGGAGGCGCAGAAGCTTTGGAATTTTTCGGGGATTTTCCTTCCTCTCCTTCCTTTTTCAGCGACTTGCTTTCAGGCTATAACCCCGAAAAAAATCCCCTGTGGTTTGACTTTGGCGAGGGCAACAGCGCCTTACTCTTCATCCTGTTTGACGAACTGGGCCGCCACCTCCTTAATCCCGATAGCGTGCGGGGCGGCGTAAATTATGATCCGTTGACGGCCGCGGCTTTTTCGGGAAAATTTGATATTTCTGAAACCGAAACCCTGCGCACATTACGCACCGTTCTTCAAGAAGGTACTTCTCTTCTGCCCGCCTTTCATCTTCTTGGCCTCAACGGGGTGTCTTACTACGAAGCCGGAGCCTCTCCGGCCCTTGAACTGGCTCTTTCCCTAGCCCTGGCCGATGCTTATTTGGAAGCTGTGCAGCCGGCCTCCCCTGAGGAATTTTGGAAAAAAATTCACTTCCGGTTGGCCGCTGATACGGAATTCCCGGTAACCCTGGCCAAGTTCCTGGCATTCCCTGTGCTATGGAAAAACTACTGCGCAGCCCTGGGAATTCAGGCCGATCAACCTTTCACCACCGCGGTGCTGTCTCGACATTGGTTTTCGGCCTTTGATGTACACAACAATCTGGTCCGGCAAACCCTTCAATCCGTGGCGGCCACTTTAGGCGGTTGTGATGCGTTGGTAGCCGAGACTTATGACGTGGTTAAACAACCACCGACACGACGCTCCTACCGATTGACGCGCAACATCCCCCTCCTCCTTCGTTACGAATCGGATCTTGCAGAATGCCAAAGCCTGGGAGCAGGAAGTCTTTTTTTCCAGCAATATGCTGGCAAAATGGCCCAGAAAGCCTGGCAATATTTTTTGGAAATCCAAAAGACCGGTGGCTTTTTAAAAGCGCTCCAAAATGGTTTTATTCAAAATTTAATACAGAAAAAACTTCAAAACCGCATCAGCCGACTGAACAGTTTAAAAGCCCCCGTAGTCGGAGCCACACGCTATGCGAACCCGCAAGAGGAACTCAAAGCATTGCCCTTGCTGCCGTTTCGGTACCCTGCCCCGGCAGGGACTACCCCCTTCGAGCCGCTTCAGGAATACGCGATGTTGCGAAAACTGGACGAAATGCGCATCAAACCATGAATGTTCCGCCATCCTCTCAAGCCCATGTTTCCGATAATGCGGCCAAGGAGGCCCTTGAAAAAGCCCGGCAGCAATTTGAAAAACGAAATTTTTCGGTGGCCCAAAACATCCTGAAAGCTTGGATCCCCTATTCAAATCCCGAAGTATTAATGCTGGGCTACGAAGTGGAAAAAAAACTGGGGCGTTTCCGCTCAGCTTTCAAACTTCTTCAAAAACTTCAGCCTTTTGTAGGGCCGGAAAAAACCCCTTGGTTTCAGACAGAGTGGCAATTATGTCGAAAAAAAATCCGCCACAGCAACGCCGATACCTTATTGTTTTTTGGAGTCTGCTTCACCTCGTTCTACATCACAGCCCGCTTCGGAATGAACTACCGCAACGATTATTTCCTTTGGGCCGGATTCGGATTTTTTTTCGGGGGCTTCGCTCTGCGCAGGTTTTACTATTGGGATAAATAAATTTTGTTCGGCTGTTGCTGAGATCCCAACGGGCCAATCAGCCCGCGGTTCTATTTCAGCCTACTGAACCCTCAGACGGAGATCGAGCGGCAAAAAGCCAGCTTCGTCCAAATCGTTTAAGGCCATGAGCTGCCGAAGGGACAAACAATAATCCCGACAAATCTTCTGCCAGGTATCCCCCGGCTTGACGATGTGGTATTTTTCCACCGGCGTCAGTTTCACCTTATCCCCTTTGGCTGTAATATCAAAGGATTCACTAACAATTTCAAAGGTTTTCGGATGGATGATGTGCAAAGGATTGAGAGCAACACCCAAGTACCGAATTTCAAAATGTAAGTGATCGCCACGGGAACGGCCTGTATTGCCTCCCAAGCCAATGATGGTGCCAGGCTGCACGTAATCCCCGGGTTTTACCTTAATTTCAGAAAGATGGGCATAATAGGTTTCCAGACCGTTGGGATGTCGAATGATAATAACGTTGCCATAGGATTTGTTATACCGCGCAAACCGAACCTTGCCTTCAAAAGCAGCATACACGGCCTGGCCGGTCTCTAAATCAATGTCAATCCCTTTATGCATGCGCCGCCAACGCCTTCCGTATTCGCTGGTGATGACAGGATTGTCCACAGGAAACACAAAATCGCACGTGCGGTTATATACCAGCCGCAGGCGTTTTTCTGCCAATTGTTCTAAAGACTGGCCTGTGGTGGCATGCACAACCCCTGTATCCCACCACTGATACAACTCGCCGGCGGGAATCAAATCATCGAGGGATTCATCACAGTAATTGACGGTTTCAGACGTAATGGACTGGGCGGGTAATTTTCCAACGGAAAGAATAAGGAAAGCGAAAAAGCTTTTAAATATTAAAAATTTGATTTTCAGTGCTTTGCTTTTTGTTTTTAACATTTTCGGGGGCCAAAATAGAAGCCCGGTTCCTTTATTCTGTTTTAATAGAACTTAAATAACAATTCATTAACAAAAATCCGGGTGTCCAAATACAGTTTCCATGCTTTTTCTTCGGCCAAAGGCCGCGCCACCATCATTACCTGCCAGCAAGTTTCTGGATGCGGGCCGTGGCTCATCCGCCGGCAAACGCCCTGCACTAAGGTTTTCAAATGCGCGGAAGCCCGGTAGCTTTCAAGCCAACCCGGTTTACTTATCCGATGGTAGTGCTCCAGCCGGCCCGGCGGAACAAATGGCCTTAAAACCCCAAACTGCGCGCGGAGTTGCGTCACATACCGTCCAAAATCTTCCTTGGCGGGAAAAATTTCTAAATTCTGACTCAGAATGTGATCCACAAGAATATCCGCAAAAACACCTCTGTAGCGCCCCAGTTCTTCCAAAAGGCGGCCAATGCCCTTATGGGCGGGATGCTTATCCGTAAAATCATCCACCGCACGGTGCAGCCGAATAGCGGCTTTCAATGCTTCGGGAAATTCTGCGGGAGGCGTTCCTTTATAGTAGTCTCCCAACACATTTCCCGCCACAAACAAGGGATCCTGCCAGGGAATCACCAGGGCATGCGCCAGATAATTCAATGGAAATGCGTTTTAAAACAGTGTTTTTAGCGCCGGATATGAAAGTCTTCGATGTGGCGGGTTTCTATGGGTGTGCTCAGCACTTGCTTCACGACGGCTTCGGCAGGTCCCATCCAGCATAATTGCTCCAGTTGATCCAGAGCCTGTGGCGAGCCTGTGGCTTCGGCATACACTGAGCCATCCGGTTGGTTGCACACGTAACCCCGGAGCCCAAGATTGCGGGCCGTACGCATCAGCCATGCCCTATAGCCCACGCCCTGCACGTGTCCTGTGATCACCAGTGACCTTGAGAACCTGTTTTCCATCATCTGTGCGATGCCTCAGAAGCACTGTCCATTATACGCTTGTAGAATTCATAGGTTTTTCGCAAGCCGTCTTGCCTAGAAATTCGGGGCTCCCAGCCCAGAATCTGGCGGGCTAACGATATATCCGGACGCCGCTGTTTAGGATCGTCCGTGGGGAGGGGTTTAAAAACAATTTCTGAAGAACCCCCTGTGAGTTCACGTATTTCACGGGCAAATTCCAGAATAGAAATTTCTTCGGGATTTCCCAGATTGACGGGCCCCACATAATCGGAATGCAAAAGGCGGAAGATGCCTTCAATCAGGTCGTCCACGTAACAGAAAGATCGGGTCTGTGAACCATCGCCAAACACAGTGAGCGGTTCCCCGCGGAGGGCCTGCCCGATAAAGGCGGGTAACGCACGTCCATCGTCGAGGCGCATGCGGGGGCCATAGGTGTTGAAAATGCGGGCAATGCGTGTTTCAAGTCCGTGGAAATTGTGATAGGCCATAGTCAAGGATTCCATAAAGCGTTTGGCCTCATCGTACACCCCTCGTGGGCCCACGGCATTCACATGCCCCCAATAACTTTCTTTTTGCGGATGTTCCAACGGATCGCCGTACACTTCGCTGGTGGAAGCCACCAGAATGCGCGCTTTTTTCACTTTGGCCAGCCCCAGCAAGTTATGGGTACCCAAGGAAGACACTTTCAGCGTCTGGATGGGCATGCGCAGGTAATCCGCCGGGCTGGCCGGAGATGCAAAATGCAAGATAAAATCCAGCGGTCCCGGAACAAAGACAAATTTGCTGACATCGTGATGATAGAACTCAAAGCGGGATTCCTTAAACAAATGGGCGATATTGGCCAAATCTCCGGTGATCAGGTTGTCCATTCCGATCACATGGTAGCCCTCTTTAAAGAAGCGATCACACAGGTGGCTGCCCAAAAAACCGGCCGCCCCGGTGATTAAAATGCGCGGTACCTCGGGCATATTCTAAAGGCGTCCTACGGAAAAATATTCAAAGCCAAGTTGCCGCATTTGATCCGGAGGATACAAATTGCGGCCGTCAAAAATAATTTTACGTGTCAGCGCGGCCGCGATTTTTTCAAAATCCGGGGTTCGGAATTGCGTCCATTCCGTGCAAATCACCAAGGCATCAGCGCCCTCCAGCGCAGCATACATATCGTTGATTTTGGGCAATTCTGGTATTTCTTTCCAGGCATTTCCAAATGCTTCCGGGTCAAACGCCTGGATGCGAGCCCCTTCCCTCAGCATCCATCGGATAAGTTTGAGGGCTGGCGCTTCCCGCACATCATCGGTATCCGGCTTGAATGCCAGGCCCCAGACCGCAAACGTTTTTCCTTGTATTTCCCCGTCAAATCGTTGACGAATCTTGTTTTTAAAGAATTCCAACTGGCTGTCGTTGACCTGCAAAGTGGCTTCCGTAAGGGCCAGGGTGAGGCCATAGGATCGGGCTGTGTGGGCCAAGGCTTTCACGTCTTTGGGAAAGCAACTTCCGCCATAACCCAGGCCTGCAAAGAGAAAACGTTTGCCGATACGGTCATCGGCGCCCATGGACAAGCGGACGTCATCAATGTTGGCGCCACATTTTTCGGCTAAGCGGGCCAGCTCATTCATAAATGAAATTTTCATGGCCAGGAAAGCATTGGCAGCGTATTTGGCCAACTCCGCCGATTCTTCGGACATAAAATAAATAGGATTGCCCTGCCGCACAAAAGGTTGATATAAGCGCGCCATGATTTCCCGGGCCTCAGGATGGGAAGTGCCCACCACAATCCGTGTGGGTTTCATAAAATCTTCAATGGCAAACCCTTCCCGCAAAAATTCAGGGTTAGAGACCACGATGGCGGGCGATCCCTCTGCCTCCAGAAGTTTTTTCATTCGGGCCGCCGTACCCACAGGCACGGTGCTTTTGGTGATTATCAGCCGTCGGCGGTCCTTCAGCCGGGCTAATATTTCCGTCACCGCGAGGACGCGGCTCAGGTCGGCGCTTCCATCTTCCTGCTCCGGGGTTGGCAAAGCCAAAAAAATGAGTTCGGACCGGGCGGCGGCCTCTTCCAGGTTTTCCGAAAAAATCAAACGGCCCTGGGAGGTGACGCGGCGGAAGATCGGCTCCAGGCCGGGCTCGTAGATGGGAATTTGTCCCTGACGCAGCTGAGCCAGTTTGTGGGGATCCTTATCCACGCACACCACCTGATTGCCCGTTTCTGCCAGACAAACACCCGTAACCAAGCCCACGTAGCCCGTGCCGATAACGGCAATTTTCATACGGGCAAAAATATGCGGTGGAATTGGGCTTTTAGGGATTAGTTAATACCTAACGGCTTTCTGGGGCGAATTTCCATTTTAAAATATTGAATACGGAAATTTCCCGCCAAAGGAAAAGGCTTCAGGGCGTCACAAAAAAAGTTTGCGTTTGGCTGGTCGCATGCTGCCCTTCGCCGGCTGTTGCTTTTAAATGCAGTTCCCGGGTTTCGGGAAGTGAGATAAAAAGCGAATCCCTGAGTTCAAAATTTTTCTGATGAACGTGAGTGGAATACACATAGACAATTGGATCGCCTGGCTTTAAAAGATCTTTTATTTCAACTGACAGGTCATGTATTTCCTCTTCCGCGCTGAACTTCACATGCAGCAGAAAAGGGTTATTCACCGTTGCACCCTGGGACGGGCTCAAGATATCAATGCGTACCTCATCGTGCCGGTGCTTTTTACAGGCTGGAAGTAGGAATATTGAGAAGAAACTTGCAGCCAACCAGATTTTAAGGGTTGTTCTCATGATAATTTAATTTTTTAAGGAGAAAGATTAACGGATTTTTGCAGTCGCGTGAGGTTGAAGGTCCCGTCCCAGACCTCCACCGCCAGCGTGGCCGGGCCCGGAGGCATGGAAGTTGTGATGTTGAGCAGGTGGGTATATGAAAACGTCATGGGTTGGTCATTCAAGGTGTCGCTGACGGAGTAGAGGATTTGCGTGGCAGAGCGCCGAATGGATGTTCTAATAATATAAATTCCGCTTTGGTTGTCGGAGATGTCCACCGCCAGGTTGACCGTTCCGCTGAGTGTTTGGCCGTCCGTAGGAAAGTCGGTGGGGCTGATTTCTGGAGCCAGCGTATCGTAGAGATTTTTTACTATCAAGGTCTTTAAGAGAAACTCAGCTTCATTGCCGGCGGCATCCACAGCCCGCACAATCAGGTGATATGGGCCGGCAGCCGCAGAGTCAAACACCGGTATTTTTTCGATCACTTTTTGTAACGTCCCGCTTAAATCGCCTATTTTTATTCTGGACCAGGGACGCGCCCTGTATATTTTGCCATGCGTGTGTCCATCAAAAGCCTCATGGATGTCTATTTTGTACTGAGCCAATTTCTGATTATCCGAAAAACGCAAATGGAGTTCCAGAGTGTCCCCGGTGGCCAGTCGCACGCTGTCGGTCAGATTTTCCAAGGCAATAACAGGCTTTTCACGATCCTGCGGAGCGCAAGCAGACAGAAGAGCCAAAAAGATTCCCAGCCCGACCGATTGAAAACGATTTTTTTTCATTCCCCCGCAAAGATAATGGAAGAAAGTGTCTAAATGCAACAATGTTGCATCTTTATTTTGGTTGATCCCAAACAAACCGCATGTGGATTAAGAATTGAAAACAAAATACCCAGGGCAAACTCAAAACCATCAGGCTTCCCAAGCACACTGCAAGGGCATCCGGGATGGGGAATGCAACGGCTCTTAAAAGCAAAAAAAACCAAGCCGGCGGCGCGCCGACAAAAAACAAAAAAGAAATCCCGTACATTGCCCTGAGAAAAAGGACACGGGACGAAGCCATGCACCACAGGCGCGAAGCCAGGATGGCTTCGGCAGCCCGACGTTTTTTTTGTTCCTGCCGGCGTCGCAGGATTTCATGCCGTACTTGACGGCCGTAAAGAGTTGATGAAGAGATTTTCTCAGCAGGGCGCTCCAGATGATGTTTCAAGACCTCATAGGCCCTTTTTATACGGATAAAATTTTGATGGTTGGCTTCTGAGGGTCCCTGGACATCCGGGTGATAGCGCCAGACTTGCTTCAAGTAAGCCCTACGCACAGCGCGCAGGTCTGCATTTTCGGGAACGCCAAGGATACGGGCCGCTTCTGGGAGGTTCATGGCGCCATTGGCTTTAAAATAGCACAGTTTTTTGAGACTTTAATTACTTTTTGAGAACCCAAGAAAAAAAACGGGAACTTTTCAATTTTTCAAAATTAACAAAACCCTACATTTGGCCCCGTGAAAAAAACGGCCCTTCATCCCCGTCATTTACAGCTTAAGGCCCGCATGGTACCTTTTGCCGGTTTTGAGATGCCGGTCTCTTATTCTGGGATCACACAGGAGCACATGGCTGTGCGGCAAGCCGCTGGAATTTTTGATGTTTCCCACATGGGCGAATTTTTTGTGGAAGGTCCGGATGCTTTACCCTTTCTGGAATATGTGACCACCAACTATGTTGCGGGCCTGGATGTGGGGCAGGCTCAATATTCCTGTATGCTGCGGGAACATGGCGGGATTGTGGACGACCTGCTTGTGTATTGCCTGGGAGAAGATCGCTACATGATGGTGGTGAACGCGGCCAATATTGATAAAGATTTTGAACACCTGCGCGAGCAATCGCATCGATTTAACGTCAATCTGCTCAATGCTTCAGAGGTCTGGTCGCTGATGGCTGTTCAGGGTCCTAAAGCCTTGGAGATTGTCCAGAAACTCACCGAAACAGACCTATCAGAAATTCCATATTACCATTTCGATTTCGTAGCCCTCAACAGCGTGGAGGAAGCTTTGATTTCAAACACTGGCTATACCGGCGCCGGCGGTTTTGAAATATATGTGCCTCAGGAAGTGGCCTTGCACACCTGGGATATTCTCATGGAAGCCGGCGCCTCCGCTGGCCTTGTTCCTTGCGGGCTGGGCGCCCGTGATACGCTTCGTCTAGAAAAAGGCTATTGCCTCTATGGCCAGGATATTGACGAAACCACGACTCCGTTGGAGGCCGGTCTTTCCTGGATCGTGAAATTTCAAAAGGATTTTCTGGGGAAAGAGGCTCTGCTCCAACAGAAAGCACAGGGGATCACCCGGAAGCTGGTGGGGCTGGTCTTACATGAAAAAGCCATTCCCCGCACGGGGTATTCTGTCTGCGACACAGAAGGAAAGCCCATCGGCCGTATCACATCCGGAGCTATGTCACCTGTGCTAGGCCTTCCGATTGCTCTGGCATATGTTTCCTCGGATTATTCCTCCCCGGGTTCCCGCCTAAAAGTTTCTGTACGGGAACGACTTGCGGAAGCCGAGGTGAAAAAATTGCCTTTCCTGTAAAATTTTCTGCATCAAATATCCTTTGTAACCCGAACCTGGTTCGGGTAGAATTGTTTTAGACACAGAAACCAGAGAAACTATTGAACTATATTTCGTTTCCTATGTTTCTCCTTTCATAATTTTGCAGCCCCAACATGACGGCTGAAGAAATTTTGCACGTGGCCACGCAGCAATTCTTAAGGCATGGGCTCCGGAATGTGTCCATGGATGACCTGGCTCGAATCTGCGGGATTTCAAAAAAAACCATTTATAAATTTTTTGAGGATAAAGAAAGCCTGATACGCAGAGCTTTAGAAGAATTCCTGCATCATCAGCGCCTCATTTCAGATCTGTCCGCCCAGCAAGCCCAAAATGCCATAGAAGCCCACTGCCGCATGGTGCGACAGCTTTCGCTTCAAATGCAGGAATTCACCACCCATGTCACCTATGAGCTGCGCAAATACTATCCGGCTTTGTGGGAACTCATAGAAAACTTTCATAAAACCTACGTCACCGGTTTTATTCGGGAAAATCTGAAACGCGGAATTCGGGAAGGTTTGTATGAAAAAGATGTGGATACGGAAATGACCCCTTCTTTTTATGTGGCGCTCATCCGCGGTGTGCTGATGTTTGACACCGACCTCATGAAGAATTATTCCTTTCCAAAGGTGTATCAATATCTGATCCTGTATCACCTGATGGCCATCACCACCCCCGCAGGCAAAGAAGAAATTAAGCGTCAGTTTTCCGAATTGAACCTATGACCCCCGTATTGAAAATTCTGATCGGTGGGGCCTTTTTGCCCACCCTTTTATGGGCCCAGACCCGGCTCACCCTGGAAGAGGCCCTGCGTCGCTGCCGCCAGGGCAATCTCAACCTTCGAATAGCTCAAAACGAGGTGCACGCCGCCCAGCAACAGGTGCGTCAATTTCTTAGTACCGGCTTGCCTCAGATTAACGCTACAGGCAATTATTATTACAACATTCAGCCCCAACAATTCATACTACCCGGGGAGTTTTTTGGTCAACCTGGCACTTTTCAGAGGGTCAACGCGTCTCCACCGTTTCAGGCCAGCGTAGGGATATCGGCCAACTTAAGGCTCATAGACGGCAGCTACATCTACGGACTTCAGGCCAGCCGGCTCTACAAAGACATTACAGGGGCTCAAGCCCTTCAAACAGAGGCGGCTTTGGTGCGGGATGTAAAAGAAGTCTTTGGGCAAATTCTGTACATGAGAGAAAATCTCCAGCTGCTGGAAGAAGACATTGCGGATGCCCAAAAACTCAGAAATGAAACGGAAGCCTATGTGAAGCAAGGGTTCAGGGAGTGGGTTGACGCCCGACTGGTGCAATTTTCCACCGATACCCTCCAACTGACGCGCCGACGGCTGACAGTGGCCCTGGAAGGTTTGGAACTGATGCTCAAAAACTATCTCAGTCTGCCCCCTGAGGAGCCTCTGCAATACTCCGAAACCCTGGAGTCGCTTTGTCAATCCATGATGCACGGCATTCCAACGTCCGATAGCTTGGGAGCGATGGATCTGAAAGCCCCGGAATTAAAAATTCTGGAATTGTCGGCCCGTGCCCGCAGCCTCAACGAAAAGGTGGAATTCGCACGCTCTTTTCCGAGCCTGAGCACTTTTCTCAACTGGGGCTATGCCGGCTTTTCCAATGAATTGAGCCGGCCTTTGCTTTTCACCTCCTCAGGTCAGTATTTTCCATCCGGGACGGTGTGGGGATTTTCTCTCAATATTCCTGTTTTTTCCTCTCTGTACCGGCTTTCGTCCCAAAAACAAGCCCGCCTTCAAACGAAAAACAGTCAACTTTTACTGAAGGCCACCACCCAGTCCTTAGACACCCGGTTGCGCCTTGTGAAGGCCCAATTGAGACTGGCCTTGGAAAGCCTACACCAGGCCGAGCGGAATGTGGCTCTGCAGCAGGAAATTCAAAGCCTCAACCGAACAAAATACAGGGAAGGTTTGCTAAGCAGCTTTGAACTGCTCCAGACCGACGGCCAATTTAGGGCAGCGCGGAGGTCCCAGCTTGCAGCACGGTATCAAATAATTTCTCTACTTGCTCAATATGAATATCTTACAGGAAAATTTTAAGTTTCTTGCCATGCCGGCACATTTTTGGCCTGCAGGAATTCTCCTCTGTGGATTTCTTTTGGGAAGCCCAGGATGCCGACGGCCTTCCCATGCTTCTAATCCCGAAGCCCGCTTGCAGGAACTCCTGGCCCAACGCCAAATCCTGAACGCAGAAATAGATTCCCTTCAAAAAGCTCTGCATCAATACGATACGTTGCCCACATTGGTGAAGGGTCTGGCTCTTCAAGAAAAACTTTTTGAAACCATCACAGAATTTCAAGGGGTTGTTGCTTCCGACGATATGGTGGACCTGAGACCCGAAATGAGCGGACGCATTTTGAAAATTCACGTCCGTGAAGGCGATGCGGTAGCCCCTGGCCAGAAGTTGGCCACGCTGGATGGAGAACCTTTTCGAAAAAACCTGGAAGAAGCTGAAAAAGCCCTGGAATTGGCCCGTATTGCCTTTGAGCGTCAGCAAGCATTATGGGAACAGAAAATTGGATCTGAAATTCAGTTTCTGCAGGCTAAAAACCAAAAAGAACAGATGGAACTTCGCGTGGAGTCTCTGAAAAACCAACTGGACAAGTTCATTTTGCTGGCGCCCGTGGCGGGTACTGTGGACCGCCTCTACATGCGCGCCGGGGATGTGGCATCTCCGGCAGCCCCCATCCTGAGGATCGTAAATAACCGCAGCGTCAAAGTGGAAGCTAATGTCTCGGAGCGTTACGTTGGCGCCTTTGATAAAAATGCCCGTGTGGCGCTTCACTTTCCCGCCACGGGGCTTTCCATGCCTGGCCGGTTCCGATCCATCGGGCAAAGCATTGACCCCGACAACCGCACTTTTTTAGTCGTCATCGATCCCCAGGGCGAGGGACGCCAGCGCCTTATCCCCAACATGCTGGCCCGTGTGGAAGTGGTTTTAAAATCTCAACCCAAAGCCTTGGTAGTTCCCACCCAAGCCATCCTCTTTGAAAAAGATCAGGCCTTCGTATGGCTGATGCAGAATGGAAGAGCCCGAAAAGTTCGTGTCAAAACCGGCGATACCCGACAGGGAGAAACCGAAATTCTCGAAGGCTTGCACGCCGGCGACACCCTGATCACGGAGGGACTGCGCAGCCTGCGCCATGGAGATCCCGTTCAATGTGTATTTTAAAATATACTGCTTGGGCTGTAGATACATGGTCAGGGATGAAATGGAGGGCCTCCGTCTTACCTGCTTTTAGGCTCTATCCATTTGCGATGAACAAAGCGCTGAATGACATAGTGACACATACAAGAGCGCCCCAGCGCCTGATAAAAAGTTAGCATTCAACATGAAAGACGTTTCACAAAACAAAACATTTGGCCTCTCTGAATGGGCAATAAAAAATAAAACCAGTATATACATTCTGGTAGGTATCATTTTTATTTCAGGGCTTATGGCATATATTGGTATGCCTAGGGAGTCTTTCCCTGAAATAGTTCAGCCCACCATATACATCGGCACAGCCTACCCGGGCAATTCGCCTTCTGACATCGAAAACCTTGTGACGCGACCTATTGAGAAGGAGCTCAAAAGTTTAAAAAAAATAAAGAAGTTTCGTTCCACCTCGATCCAGGATTACTCCACCATCATTGTAGAGTTTGAATCGGACGTCGCCCCAAAACAGGCTTTGGCCGATGTGAAAGACAAAGTGGACAAAGCCCGCAATGCATTACCCCAAGATTTGCCGGCCGAACCCAACGTATTTGAATTGGATTTTTCCGAAATCCCGGTGCTCAATATCAATCTTTCAGGAGAATTCAGCTATGATGAACTGAAAGAGTTTGCCGAATATCTTGAAGAAGAAATCGAAAAAATTCCCCAGGTATCCCAGGTGGATATTCGCGGCTTGGTGGAAAAGGAGGTAGAAATAGCCGTGGATTTGCCGGCCATGGAAGCCAACAAAATCAGCTTCGCCGATATAGAAAATGCGGTGCGGGCACAAAATGTTTCCTCTGGGGCTGGCGACATTCTAAGCGTCAGCGGCTCGGGCTACACCCGAAGGTCCATCCGCATCAGCGGGGAGTTTGAAAAGCCCGAAGAACTGGAAAATGTCATCGTAAAAAACGAATTCCAAAAAGTGGTGTATTTGCGGGATATTGCTCGTGTGAGGTTTGGCCCCAAAGAACCTACCAGCTTTGCCCGCTTGGACGGCCAGCCGGTGGTGATGCTGGACGTGAAGAAAAAAAGCGGCGAAAATCTGGTGGCTGCAGTGGATGCCATTCGCAAGGTTCTCCAGGAGGCCCGGAAGCGCAGGTTGCCAGAGACGCTAAAAATCACCCTCACCAACGACCAGTCTGTCATCACGCGCAGGATGGTGAATAATTTGGAAAATAACATCATATCCGGCGTCCTGCTGGTGGTGGGTGTATTGCTCTTTTTCCTGGGCTTTCGAAACGCCATGTTTGTGGGATCGGCCATACCGCTTTCCATGATTTTGGGAATCCTGGTTTTGAATGCCACCGGTGGCACCCTTAATATGATGACGCTTTTTTCCCTGATACTGGCATTGGGCATGCTGGTGGACAATGGTATTGTGGTGGTGGAAAACATTTACCGTCTGCACAGCGAAGGTTTTGGCCGGCGGGATGCTTCCCGTTATGGGGTGGGCGAGGTGGCGCTGCCAATAATATCTTCCACGGCCACCACCTTGGCGGCCTTTTTGCCTTTGCTTTTCTGGGATTCGCTGATTGGTGAGTTTATGAAATACCTCCCCATCACACTTCTGATCACCCTCAGCGCTTCTCTTTTTGTAGGTTTGGTAGTGAACCCTGTGCTCACCAGCGATTTTATGCGCATTTACCCTCCGGGCTACCGCTACCCGGCGGGTCGATTTTGGCGGGGGCTGGCTTTGGCCGTTCTGCCAGGGCTGGTAATGATCTTTTGGCCCGGCACCCGCGCTGCAGGAACCCTCTTGCTGGCTTTATCCATTCTGGCTCTGAGCTACAGGTATGGCATTCTCCCCTTGTCGGAGCGGTTTCAGGGGGGCTTTATGCCGGCTTTGGAAAAAGGCTATCAAAGATTTCTCCGTTGGGCTTTGGGGCGCTGGCGTCCATACATCCTCCTTGCCGGAATGCTGGTGCTTCTTGTGGGAGCTCAAATTTTCTATTTTGCCTCTCAACCCAGAGTTTTCTTTTTTCCCGAAACGGAACCCGACTATGTGAATGTATTTGTTGAATTGCCTCTAGGCACCGATATTCTCACCACCGATTCTGTCACCCGGCTTTTAGAACGCCGCATTGCGGCCCGACTAAATCCTGAAAAGGCTGTGGTGGAAGCCATTCTGGCCCAGGTGGGCGAAGGCACTTCGGATCCCTCAGAAGGCCCTCAGATGGGGGCATCTCCTCATAAGTCCCGCATCACTATTTCTTTCAGGCCTTACGAAGAGCGGGTCCGCCTCACCTCCCATTCCACCACAGAACTGCAGGCTTGGATTCGTGACACTGTTCAAGGAATCTCCCAGGCCAGCATCACCGTTGAAAAAAACAACGATGGACCGCCCGTGGGCAAGCCTATCAACATTGAAGTGAGCGGAGAGAATTACGATACGCTGACCGCACTTTCCGGACGAATACTTCAATATTTGGAGGAAGCCCGCGTGCCCGGCGTGGATAAGCTTAAAAGTGATCTCGAAACCGGCAAGCCTGAACTTCTTGTGGAAATTGACAAGGAAGCTGCCAAGCGGTTCGGGGTATCCACCTACGACGTGGTTACCGTGCTGCGGACCGCCCTTTTTGGAAAAGAAATATCAAAATTTAAAGAGGGCGAAGATGATTACAAAATTTATGTGCGCCTGAAACCCGAATACCGATATAATTTGGATAATTTGATGAACATGCCCGTCACTTTCCGCAACATGGTGACGGGGCGGCTTGTTCAGGTACCTCTTTCAGCCATCGCCTCGGCGCGCTTATCTTCCTCCTTTGGCGCCATCAAACGTAAAGATATGGACCGGGTTATTTCTATTTTCTCCAACGTGGTCCCCGGCTACAACGCCAATGAAATTATTGCCCGCTATAAGCAATTGCTGGAAGACTTTCCCATGCCTGATGGATATTCATGGAAATTTACGGGAGAGCAGGAAGAACAAAATGAAAGTGTGGGTTTCCTGACCAAGGCCTTGATCATTGCTGTATTTCTCATTTTCCTGATTATCGTTTCGCAGTTCAATTCAATAGTATCTCCCTTCATCATAATGTTTTCGGTTTTATTCAGTACCATAGGGGTTTTCCTTGGGTTTGGCCTTTTTAAAATGGATTTCGTGATCCTGATGTGTGGGATTGGTATTATATCCTTGGCCGGGGTGGTGGTGAACAATGCGATTGTGCTTATTGATTATAATTTGCTCTTGCGTCGGCGCTACCGTCAGGAACATGGCCTTCCGCGCCACGAACCTTTGCCCATGCGTGTGATTGTGAGCACCATGGTGGAAGCCGGCAGCACGCGTCTGCGCCCCGTGCTTCTCACGGCCATCACCACAGTGCTGGGCCTCATTCCTTTGGCCATCGGCCTGAACATTGATTTCATCAGCCTGCTGAACAACTGGGATCCCAACGTTTATGTGGGGGGCGACAGCGTGGCTTTCTGGGGACCCATGTCCTGGACTGTCATTTTCGGACTCACTTTTGCGACCTTCCTTACACTGGTGATGGTGCCTGTGATGGTCGTTCTCTCAGAACGCTGGCAGCGTGCATTTGTGAAAGCATTTCGCTCCATTCAGGCACGTTTCTGATTCCGAAAAGCTTGGTTTTGGGAAAATTTGAATTTAAGGTTTTAGAAGTGGCCTAAAAAAAGCTGTCATTTTCTGCACAGCATCTTCCGCCTGATAGTAATTGAAACCGTGAAAGGCAAGCACCTCGTGGTATTGGCGCGGTACGCCAAGACTATGCAGACGGGCGTTGAGCCAATCGCTCTGGTACTTCGGCACAATGGGATCGAGAATCCCGTGGAAAATAATGGTAGGCGGCGCCTGAGAAGTAGCCTGCCAATAAGGACTGGCGGCGCAATAAGCCGCCGAATCAAAGGGCGCACCCACATATTCCGCCAGCACATCGCCCACCAGTGCACCCAGCCACAAATTGGCGCTGGAATACCAACTCCAGTCATACAAGGTGGACGGACCATACAAATCCCCCACGGCGCGGATGAGGCCGGCCTCGTTGAAGCGGTATGCATACATCATGGATAAATGGGCTCCGGCGCTCTCTCCGGCCATTGCCATCCGGCCTGCTATACGATACTCCGCCCGATGCGCAATAATATGTTGGACGGCTTCCTGAAGGTCGGTCATTATTTCGGGATGATGAATTCCTTCGCTCCAGCTGGCCAGCCGGTAATTCATATTAATGATGGCCGCCTCAGGATACACTTTTCTAAAAAGATTCACCCACATTTGCATGTCTTCCTTTTGACCATACTTCCAACCGCCCCCGTGCAACAGCAGCACGCCAGGGGTCTTTATGGTATCGCGGCCGGCAGGCAAATAAAGGTCATACTTGTGGCGCGGGTGGGGCCCGTAGGCCACGTCATACATTACTGTATCCTTGGGCCAAACTGTTTTATCGGGTTTTTTAGGTTTCAGGCAAGCCTCACTTAAAATCATAATCAACAGCGCCACCTTCAGAAAAGAATTTTTATTCAGCATGGTGTATTATTAAATCAAAATTAATCCATGAACATAACCCATCTCTTTTTAATGTTTTAAAGATGTGTAAGTGTTCGGCAGCAAAAATTTAGGACGCTCTGAGGCTCTTTGGCAAACCCGCCTACCAGATTAAGACAAACCGCAATTTTTTTTTAAAGCTGACGACAGGAAACCTATTCAAAGAACTCCAATTCCACTTCATCGAATAATTTTTCCTGCCTGATATCGAAATGCCTTTTCTATCCTTTCGGCCCTCCGGCTTGGAAAACTACATTTGCCCTTATGAACAGGCTCTGGTTTGGATTTTTTTTGATATTGATTTTAAGGCAAGCGTGGGCTCAATCGCCTTTTGCTGAAAGCTATTTGCACTACGACGACCGAAACACTTATGCACTCGTTCATGCGACGGTAATTCCTGAAGCAGGCCGAGAAATCTCCAACGCCACGCTGGTTTGGAAAGAGGGCAAGATTCTTTCCTGCCTGTCCGGAGGACCTGTGCCACAGGGTGCGGTGGTCCTGGATGGAACAGGCTATTTTGTGTATCCGGCAATTGTGGACTTATGGGCCGATTATGGCTTGCCGGCCGAGTCCCGGAAAGAAAAATCGGCCGGGGTGGCCTACGAAAGCGAAAGAACAGGTCCAGTAGGTTCTTACGAGTCCAACCGGGCCGATTATGCCGCAGGACGCCTCTTTCAGCCGGATGAAAAAATGGCCGCAGCTTACCGAAAAGCCGGTGTGGCGGTCGTTCTCTCGCACAAGGCCATCGGCAACATCCGAGGATCGGCCGTGCTGGTGTCCACAGGAGCCGATAACGCTTCCCGCGAAATCATCCGCAACGACGCAGCCTTTGTGTTTTCGCTGAACAAAACCGATCACATCCGTCAGTTTTATCCCACATCGCTGGCCGGAGCCATTGCCCTCATCCGACAAACTTTTCTGGATGCCGAGTGGTACCGCCGCAGCGGTAAAAACAGCGCGTATTATGAAACCCTGGAAAGATTTTCCTCTGTGGTTCCAAAAACTCCCTTACTGTGCGAAGTGATGGATAAATACGACATATTCAGGATGCAAGAAGTGGCCGCTGAATTTGGCGTAAACTTCGTGTTCAAAGGTGTGGGCAATGAATATCAGAGGGCGTCGGAAATCGCAGCCACCGGAGCGCGTGTGGTGGTGCCTCTCCAGTATCCGGAAGGCTGGGATGTTTCGGACCCGGAAGAAGCTAAAGCCCTGTCATTCAATGACTTAAAACATTGGGAGCTGGCCCCCCATAACGCCCTTTTTCTGCATCAGAAAGGCGTGCCCTTTGCCTTCACCACGCACGGTTTAAAAAATCCCTCCGAGGTGTGGGACCGCGTGCGCCGGCTGGTGCGCAGCGGTCTGCCGGAAGAAGTCGCCCTGCGGGCCTTGACTTCCCGTCCGGCCGAATTTATAGGTGCAGGAAATCTGTTGGGCGTTATCCAACCCGGGGCAGAGGCCCATTTCATTCTGGCCTCGGGGCGCCTTCTGCAAAAACCTGAAAGCATTTTTTACACCGTGGTGCGCGGCCGATTGTACCTCAATGAATCGCCGCCCCGCCGGGATTTGCGGGGCATTTATAAATGGGAAATCCCGGAGCTTCAAATTTCCACGGAAGCCATCCTGAGCGGCACCCCCACCCTGCTTAAAGTGGCGCCCCGCAACAAAAAAGAGCGTTGGCCTTCCACCACCATCAAAGTGGAGGACGGGCGCCTGAGTTTTTCCATAACCCTGCCGAATGATAGTATCACGCGTTGGCACTTTTCTGGGGCTATTCCTTTCAATCCTGCGGATCCCCTGACCGGTCAACTGGTTTCCCCCGAAGATCGTAAAATCCTTTGGAAAGCTTCCCGAATAGGTGCCGACACCACAAAGTCTGATGAAGAAACCCCGCCTACGCCTCCCGGGGTGGTACCCGTACCTTTTTCTGCATTTGGACTTCTGCCCATGCCCTCCCCGAACAACTTTGTGGTGCGCGGGGCAACCGTCTGGACCAACGAACCCGAAGGGATTCGGGAAAATTGTGATGTGTATGTAAAAAATGGTAAAATTGAGGCTGTAGGGCAAGGCCTACGTGTGCCTTCCGGCACACCGGAAGTGGACGGTCGCGGACGCCACCTCACCTGCGGCATCATTGATGAACACTCCCATATTGCCCTCACCCGCGGGGTCAATGAATGGGGCAGTCACGCCTCTGCAGAAGTCCGCATGTACGATGCCGTGGAGCCCGACGATGAAGATATTTACCGCCAGTTGGCCGGCGGGGTTACAGCCGCTCAGCTTTTGCACGGCTCCGCCAACCCCATTGGGGGTCAAAGCGCTCTGGTGAAGTTCCGATGGGGTGCCCTGCCGCAAAAAATGCGCATCGAAGGCGCAGACAATTTTATAAAGTTTGCTTTAGGCGAAAATGTTAAGCAAGGCAACAACCCCCAGGATGGTTACCGCTACCCTCAGTCCCGCACCGGCGTAGAAGCCACATTTTATTATTATTTTCTCAAAGCCCGCGCTTATGGGGAAGCCCTGAAAAAAGACCCCGTCGGCACCCGCCGCGACCTCCGGCTGGAAACCCTTTTGAGAATCTTAGACAAAAAATGTTTCATCACCTGCCACAGCTATGTGCAAAGCGAAATCAACATGCTGATGAAGTTGGCGGATTCTTTGGGCTTCAAAGTCAACACGTTCACCCATATTTTAGAAGGATACAAAGTGGCCGATAAGATGAAAGCCCATGGGGTCCACGCTTCATCTTTCAGCGACTGGTGGGCCTACAAATGGGAAGTGATGGAAGCCATACCCTACAATCCGGCACTTTTAATACGCGTAGGCGTGAATACCGCCATCAACAGCGACGACGCCGAGATGGCGCGGCGCCTGAACCAGGAAGCTGCCAAAGTGGTCAAATACGGCGGAATTTCTGAGGAAGACGCCTGGAAAACCGTGACCCTCAATCCGGCCAAAATGCTTCATTTGGATCACCGCATGGGCAGCATCCGACCCGGAAAAGATGCCGACCTTGTGCTGTGGGACGGGCCGCCCCTCAGCATCTATTCCAAACCTCTTTCCACTTGGGTGGACGGCGTGGAAATGTTTTCCATAGAGCGGGATAAAGCGCTGCGCGATGCCTTGCAAAAAGAGCGCCGCAGGCTCCTGGAGCTTATGGTCAAAAGCCCGAACGGAGGGAAAAAACCCACTTCCAAAACCGACAGACATTATCATTGCGATACTCTGGACGAAGCCTGGGAAGCGGCCGAAGAATAGAATTTAAGGAGCTAAAGGCTTTTATTTCCTATTAATGTAAAATTTCTTGGGGATTATTCTTAATCCTATTCGTTATTATTAATTTTTCCGCATGTCTTTTTATTACTTTTTCATTTTAACAGCCCAAAACCGCAATAATTTTCTGTATTTTACTTAACAATCTTGAGCGTTTTTCATACTTCGCCCAAACCTAGCTAAATAATTCATGTAAAAATTGAAATTTATTTTTTTCCCAGCTCTCATCGGCTCAAATACAAATTCCTCTGGGCATAAACTTCCCTGAAAAATTTGTCCCGCAAATTTTCTATAAAATAGATGGCTTCGCCTGTGGAGCGCATTTCGGGGCCCAGCTCCTTCTGCACGTCCGGGAATTTTTCAAAAGAAAACACGGGCACTTTAATGGCATAACCGGACAGCTTGGGATCGTATTTAAAATCCTTTAAGGTGTTGTGCCCCAGCATTATGCGGGTGGCCCAGTTCACGTAAGGCTGACCGTAGGCTTTAGCAATGAATGGCACGGTGCGCGAGGCCCGTGGATTGGCCTCAATCACATACACGGTATCGTTCTGAATGGCAAATTGCACATTAATGAGCCCGCGCACGCCCAAAGCCAGGGCGATCCGGCGGGTGTATTCGCGCATTTGATCCTGCACCAGGTCGCCCAGGTTGAAGCAGGGCAGGACGGCATAACTGTCACCGCTGTGGATGCCCGCCGGCTCAATATGTTCCATCAGGCCAATGATGAGCACATCCTCGCCATCGGCAATGGCATCGGCTTCGGCTTCTATCGTGTGTTCCAGAAAGCGGTCCAGCAGAACCCGGTTGCCCGGAAATTCCTTGAAAAGCTCAATCACGTGGGCCTCCAACTCTTCCTCGTTCAGCACAATTTTCATCCGCTGCCCGCCCAGCACATAGGAAGGCCGCACCAGGAGCGGGTATCCCAAATGGCGGGCCAGGCTCAGAGCTTCGTCCGCAGATGTGACGGTGCCAAACTCGGGATAGGGAATCCCCAGCTCCCGCAGAAGATTGCTGAAGCGCCCGCGATCCTCAGCCAGGTCAATACTGTCGTACGAAGTGCCGGCGATGGGGATGCCATGGCGATGCAGTTTTTCAGCCAGCTTCAGGGCCGTCTGCCCTCCCAGCTGCACTATCACGGCTTCCGGCTGCTCGTGCAGGATGACGTCGTACACATGTTCCCAGAACACCGGTTCAAAGTAGAGCTTGTCGCTCACGTTGAAGTCGGTGGACACCGTCTCCGGATTGCAATTGATCATGATGGCCTCAAAACCGCATTCGCGGGCGGCCAGAACGCCGTGCACACAACTGTAGTCAAACTCTATACCCTGCCCGATGCGGTTGGGGCCCGAGCCCAGAATCACCACTTTGGGCCGGTCGCTGCGGCGGCTTTCATTTTCTGCTTCAAAAGTAGAGTAATAGTAAGGCGTGAGGGCTTCAAACTCGGCTGCGCAGGTGTCCACCAGCTTGTAAGTGCGGCGGATCCCCAGCTCTTCCCGCCGACGGTGCACCTGACTTTCCAGGCAGCCCAGGATGTGGGCAATCTGCCGGTCGCCGTAGCCCCATTGCTTGGCCAGTAGCAGGATGTCTCTGGGCACAGTGTCCACAGCATATTTTTTCAGCTCTTGTTCCAAATGGATAAGCTCTTCCATCTCCCGCAAAAACCATGGATCAATGCGGGTGACTTTGTGGATTGTGCTCACCGGGAGACCCAGCTTCAGGGCATCGTAGATATGAAACAGGCGGTTCCAGGACGGATTTTCCAAACTGTTTAACAGTTTGTCGCGATCGGTGAGTTCCCGGCCGTCGGCGCCAAGCCCGTTGCGGTTGATTTCCAGGCTTTGGCAAGCCTTCTGCAAGGCTTCTTTAAAACAACGGCCAATGCCCATGGCCTCGCCCACGCTCTTCATCTGAAGGCCCAGCCGGCGGTCGGCTCCGGGAAATTTATCGAAATTCCAGCGCGGTACTTTCACAACCACATAGTCCAGAGTGGGTTCAAAAAAAGCCGAGGTGCCGGTGATAGCGTTGGGCAATTCCGTCAGGTGGAAGCCCAAAGCCAGCTTGGCCGCCACACGCGCGATGGGATAGCCGGTTGCTTTAGAGGCTAAAGCCGAGGAGCGCGACACGCGCGGGTTGATCTCCACAGCCAGAATGTCCTCCGTTTCCGGGTGCACAGCAAACTGCACGTTGCAGCCCCCGGCAAAATTTCCGATGGAGCGCATCATGCGGATGGCCATGTCCCGCATGCGTTGAAACACTGTATCCGGCAGGGTCATGGCCGGGGCCACTGTGATGCTGTCGCCCGTGTGGATGCCCATCGGGTCAAAATTTTCAATCGTGCAAATGATCACCACGTTGTCGTGGCTGTCCCGCAGCAGCTCCAGTTCAAATTCCTTCCATCCGAACACGGATTTTTCGATGAGCACCTCATGGATGGGCGAGGCCATCAAACCGCGGTGCAGCAAGGTGTCAAAGTCTTCCCGCCGGTGGACAAAGGCGCCGCCCGTGCCACCCAGCGTGTAGCTGGGCCGTATCACCAGGGGAAACCCAATACGTTGCGCAATTTCCTTGCCCTGCAGAAAAGAATTGGCCGTTTGCGACTCGGCCACGGGCACCCCTATGTCTTTCATCAGTTGACGGAAGGCCTCTCGGTTCTCAGTGCGCTCAATGGCCTGGATATCCACCCCGATCAGACGCACGTTAAACTCCTTCCAAATCCCCAGTTCTTCGCATTGCTTGGCGAGGTTCAGCGCTGTCTGTCCTCCCATAGTGGGCAGCACGGCGTCGGGCCGGTGCTTTTCCAGAATTTTCACAATGCTCTCGGGTTCCAACGGCCACAAATACACGTGATCGGCCGTCACGGGGTCCGTCATGATGGTGGCGGGGTTGTTGTTGATGAGAATCACCTCCACGCCCTCCTCGCGAAGAGCCCGGGCTGCCTGGGAGCCCGAATAGTCAAATTCACAGGCCTGGCCAATGATGATGGGGCCGCTGCCGATGATAAGCACCGAACGAATACTGGGGTCTTTGGGCATGATACAAAGGACAAAAGTACCTGCCAGGCCCCGCAAGGCCAAGCGCAGCTTTTTTCATGTGCCATAAGGTTTATGGATCAGGATAAAAATCGCACAGAGTTCCGATTCGGATGCGGACCCCTGGACAGGTTAGCTGACTGAAGACTCACGAGGAAGCCATTAAACACATTTCAGGGCTCCCTAGCTTCCATAACAAAGCCATTGCATAAATGCCGACATGCCTGGAGACCGCAGGTGCCCATGGATCTGAGTTACATTCGTTGAAACCCACAATAGATTAGGTTTTGCCTCTGGATTAATTTTACCATGGTTCCCTTACATTTTAAGACCTCTGATCCGGCATGAATCTTGAAAATCCCATTCTTAACAGCCCTTACGAAGAACCTAAGTTGCATTACGCTACACACCATGACGGTTCTTTGAACTATGAAGATATCCGCCAAGGCCGGCGGATTTTCACGCCCGACATACAAGCGATACCTACAAAGCAAGGTCCGCAACCTTCCTTTTTCGAAGTCAATGACTTTGCCGCTGAATACGGCGACCACCTGATCAACCTTTGCCGCAGAGAAGTGGGCAAGTGGAGAGCCGAAAAATATCCCAACACAACAAGAGTAACAAAAGAACTGCTGCTGTTTTGGTTTGAAAATTCCGAACGACACGCAATAAAAAAACTTTTCTTTGCCCAACGGGAGGCGATCGAAACTGCTATTTGGCTGAACGAAGTGGCCGGCAGGTCAAATGCCGGACAGAACATTCTCAATAAAATTCGTGATGCACAGAAAACCGTAAGCGAGAAGCCGGAAGATCAATTGCCTCGAATTGCATTTAAAATGGCCACAGGAACCGGCAAGACCGTTGTAATGGGTTGCTTAATTCTTTACCATTATTTCAACAGACAAGAATATAAAAACGATGCCCGTTTTGCCGACTACTTCTTAATTGTTGCACCGGGCGTTACCATTAAAGACCGTTTGGGCGTTTTGTTTGTGGACACCAAAAACAAACACCAGCGCGAAGATTACTATTTCCAAAGGGGTTTGGTTCCGCAAAGTTTGGAACACCGACTGGAAAACTTAAATGCACGATTGGTCATTACCAACTACCACGCCTTTGAACCCAAAACACTGCAAGGCAACAAAAGAAGTCCGTTTGATGGCAAGTTAGATTCAGACGGCAAAAAGCAAGAAGCCAATGAAGATTTCTCACAAGTCATTCGCAGAATTTTAGGCAAATTCAAAAAGGACAGCCGCCTGCTCATTATTAATGATGAAGCCCATCACTGCTATTTACCTAAATCATCAGGTAAGACAGAAGACAATGAAGAAACAGACGAGAATGCAAGAGCAGCCGTTTGGTTTACAGGCCTGAGAGAAATTGCACAGCGTTACAAAGTGCAATATGTGTACGATCTATCGGCAACACCATATTACTTACAGGGTTCGGGCTACACACCTTACAGTTTATTTCCCTGGGTGGTTTCTGATTTTGGATTGATAGAAGCCATTGAAAGCGGGTTGGTGAAAATCCCTTTCCTTCCTGAAAGCGACAACACACAGGAAATTACACAAGCCAAATTGCGTGACATTTATTCGTATGTGAAAGACGAATTGCCACGCAAAGGACAACGCAGGAAAAAATCTGAAGCGAAAGAAGAAGGCACAACGCTGAAAGAAGCTCCGCCAAAACTTCCTGCATTGGTGAAAGGTGCGTTAGACCAGTTTTACAATCACTATAAAGACTATTATGATGGCCACCGCAAGCAACTTGAAGAAAGGCTAAATCTTTTCTCGTCACCGCCTGTATTTATTGTTGTTTGCAACAACACCTCGGTTTCCAAAGAAGTTTATAAATACATTGCCGGCTATGAATTTGAAAATGAAAACGGAGAATTAATTACCGTTCCCGGACATTATGAATTGTTTTCAAACTATGACCGCACAACGAATAAGCCGCTGAAACGACCTCCCACTTTGCTCATCGACAGCGATGCGCTGGAAAACAACGACCAAATCAATGATGAGTTTAAAAAAATTTTCGCTTCGGAAATTGAAGAGTTTAAAAAAGATTATGCACGTATCTATGGCCAGGGCAGCGCTGAACGCATTACCGATGCTCAAATTTTACGTGAAGTGGTCAACACAGTGGGCAAGCCCGGCAAATTAGGTGCTCACATTCGTTGTGTGGTTTCCGTTTCCATGCTCACAGAAGGTTGGGATGCAAACACCGTAACCCACATCATGGGTATTCGCAAATTTGGTTCTCAATTGCTTTGCGAACAGGTGGCTGGTCGTGCCTTGCGTAGAATGAATTACTTTTTGCAGGGTTACGACAAAGACGGAAACCCCACCAACGACAAGAGAAAAATTGTGGTGGAGAAATTCCCGCCCGAATATGCGCACATCATTGGTGTGCCTTTCAAAATGTTTAAAGGCGGAAAAACAACTACACCACCTAAACCGGTTGAGCTTACACACATTTACGCATTGCCCGAACGACAATTAGCATACGAAATCACTTTCCCGAATGTGATCGGTTATAGGGTAGAGAATGCAGACAACGAACTGGAATACGATTACAGCAAATTAGAAAACTTTGAAGTGGATTGTACCAAATTTCCTTTGCAAACCACCATGGCATCAGCATTCCTTCCCAAAGAAGAAACACTGGAAGTGCAAAGTGTGTTTGAAAAACGCAAACAGGAAATCATTTTTTTGCTCACCAAAGAACTCATCAATTATCATTTCAGTGATGACGACCAAAACCCCAAATTTCAATACTTCGGCAAGTTGAAAGAAATTGTTTCTTATTGGTACGACAACAAAGTGGTATTGATAGGAGAAAGAGATGAAAAATACAAAAAGCTGCTTTATTTCTTTGATCCAAAAGTAATGTCAGACCATATTCGCAGGGGCATCAATCCCCAAATCAATACTACCGAGTTTATTCGCCCGGTGTTCAACTACTATAACAAGTTCGGCAGCACCAAATATGTAAATGGAAACACGGCTAAAGAAGTTTACCCCACACGGAAAAGCCATGTGAATTATGTGGTAGCCGATACCGACTCGTGGGAGCAAATAGCCGCTAAAACCCTGGAAGAATTACCACAAGTGGAAAGCTATGTAAAAAATGCTTTTCTCGGTTTTGCCATTCCGTATGTAAAGGATGGCAAAGACAAACAGTATTTCCCCGATTTCATTGCACGGGTGAAAGGCAGAGACGGCAAAGTGAAAAACCTAATCATTGAAATCTCCGGCATGAGTCATGACAAAGCGGAGAAAAAATGGTATGTGGAAAACCGTTGGCTGCCGGCTGTGAATGCCGTAAAAGACAAGTACGGTTATCCCGAATGGCATTTCATTGAAATTGCCCACGATATAAGAGACATAAAAAATCAATTGACAGAAAAAATCGCAAGCATTTAGTATGGCTGGAACATTCTCACAGATTTACATTCAGGTCGTTTTTGCCGTAAAGGGCAGGGAGAGTCTAATTCATGCCTCTTGGGAGGAGGAGTTGTATAAATATATCAGCGGAATTGTGAGGAATAAGGAACAAAAAATATTGGCAATAAATGGTATGCCGGACCATATTCATTTTTTGATTGGCATGAAGCCCTCCTGTTGTTTATCGGATTTGGTCCGGGAGATCAAGAAGTCATCAAATGATTTTATCCGAGAGAAAAAATTTTCCAAGTTCAGGTTTCAATGGCAGGAAGGATATGGCGCGTTTTCATATAGCCATTCGGCGTTAGATAATGTCATCAGGTACATAGACAACCAGAAGGAGCATCATAAAAAACAAACGTTCAGGGAGGAATACGTGGAGTTCTTAAAGAAATTTCAAGTAGATTACAAAGATGAGTATTTGTTTGAATGGATTGAATAAGCGAACCCGAAGGGTTCACATGTTTGTAGGGACGGCCGTAAGAAAAACATACGACCCCTACGAGGTCGCATTAACGGGTTTGTATTATGATGTTATAAACATAACATCCCTTCGGGATGGTGCACAAACCCATACAGATGGCAAGCGAACCCTTCGGGTTCGCATGTTTATAGACGGCGGTATCAAAAAAACATTCGACCCCTTAGGGGTCGTATTATTGGGGGCATATCGTTATTCTATAAATATTTCATCCCTTCGGGATGCAGGGAGAACCCGAAGGGTTCACATGTTCGTAGACGGTGGAGGCTACATAAGCATTCCATCCCTTTGGGATGTCATCCGAACCCGAAGGGTTCACATGTTTATAGACGGTGACAACATCGAAACATTCGACCCCCAAGGGGTCGCATTTACGGGCTTCTATTATGGTGCTACACGCATTTCATCCCTTTGGAATGTCATCCGAACCCGAAGGGTTCACATGTTTATAGACGGCGGTATCCACAAAACATTCGACCCCTTAGGGGTCGTATTAAAACCGGCATTTCGATTTTCTATAAACATTCCATCCCTTCGGGATGGTGCACAAACCCATTCAGATGGCAAGCGAACCCGAAGGGTTCACATGTTTATAGACGGTGACCCCCCCAAAACATACGACCCCTACGGGGTCGCATTAACGGGCTTCTATTATGGTGCTATACGCATTTCATCCCTTTGGGATGTAGGGAGAACCCGAAGGGTTCACATGTTTATAGACAAATATGGAGATAATGAACCCGACCCTGAAAGGGTCGTATGTAAAACATGTGTTTTTCCATAATTTTTCATCCCTTCGGAATGTATTTTAAAAATATTCATTATGGCAAAGAAAATAGA
>JANWWP010000022.1 GCA_025055575.1 Flavobacteriales bacterium
GAGGGAATCCTGTCCTACGGCAGCATAATCGAGGAAAACGACATCCCGGCCTGGACGCAACTTGCCCAAAGTCTTTCCAGGCTGCAGAAGACGCACCCGAAAGGTACCCCGGATGCCCGGGCACTCCGGTTGAACATGGAAATCCAAACCGGGCTCCAGCTTCCGGCGCCCCCAAAAAAGAGACACCGTATCCGGAAAAGTATTTACAGACACCCGGAATGGTTGAAGAAAAGTATTTGCAAAAGGTGGTGGTTTAAGACCCCAGGCCGCAAAGGAATCGGCTACGGTGCGGGCCGCCAGCCCCATCCCGTCGGCCACATAACCCCGTCCGTGCAAAGCGTTGCCGGCCAAAACCTCAATCATCCGGCGTTGCCATGTGCAGAATCCCTCGGCGGAAACCTCAGACTGGCAAAACGAAACGCACGATAAATGCAGATTGTGAGCTACTGTAAGAATAAGCCACCGGAGACCCCGCATCCGGCGACCAAATTAATACCTTGCAGTGGGTTCAATTATTTTTATTTGGATTTATTCATCGAGAGCGCTTTGCGCCCTTCTGCCACGAGCATCATGGCATCGTGGTAACCGAGAATTTTATGTACCACTTCGCCAGAGCTGTTCAGAAAAAGCAAAGTCGGGTATGCCCGCACACCATATTTCATAGCCACTGAAGGGCCTTCACCACGTTCCATGTCAATTTTCATGTTGACGAAGTTTTCATTGAAAAATTTTCCGGCATCGGCATCCCGGAAAGGACCGTGATTCATCATTTTGCAAGGCCCACACCACGTGGTATAAGCGTCCACAAACACCATTTTTTTGGTTTTTTGAGCCTCTTTGAGGCCGGCATCCAGAGTGCCTTCAAAAAATTTAAAAGTATAAGGTGAAGCGCTGCCGGAAACCGCACTTCCTTGCGCAAATCCAGAATAATGGAAAGTGACGACAAATATCAAAACCTTAAAAAAAAGTCGAAGCATCGGAATGATTTGAGCTAAATAAATCCAATTTCGTGCCAAAAATCTACTTCCGGTTTAATGCTGCTTGAAAAGTCATTTTCGAGATTTTTTAGGGAAACCGTAAGTTTTTTGAGAAATGCATTTTCCAAAATCCAATAAAGGAATTAATCCCAATTCCAAGTCAGAATTGAAATTCACATGCTATGAGATAATAAGAGCAGAAAATGGGGAACGATATTTTCCCAAACATTTAGGCTTTCATTATTAGAAATTCAATGAATTTATCAATGAATGCTGAATTAAAAATTATAGCAGACTGCATCCGGCGCTGAACCGCTACTTTTGCCTTTATGAATCCTTCCGAAGAGTCCGGTCGTTATACTGTGACCGCTGCCCTGCCTTATGCCAATGGGCCTCTTCATATTGGACATTTAGCCGGCTGTTATTTGCCGGCGGATATTTACGTGCGTTTTTTAAGGCGTCGGGGCGCTGATGTGGTATTTATTTGCGGTTCCGATGAACATGGCGTTCCCATCACCCTGAGGGCTGAGCAAGAAAATCTCACGCCCCAGCAAGTGGTGGACCGGTATCATGCCCTTCTGAAGGAAACCTTCCAAACCATGGGGATTTCCTTTGATTACTACCACCGCACATCCACGCCGCTGCACCACCGCGTGGCTCAGGATTTTTTCAAAACCCTGCTCAACAAAGGCGAGCTGGAAGTTCGCCTGACCGAGGAATTTTTTGATCCGGCGACCGGACGTTTTCTGGCCGATCGGTATATCACGGGCATTTGTCCTTCCTGCAGTTTTGACCAAGCCTATGGCGATCAGTGCGAAAAATGCGGTCGTTCCCTAAGCCCGCGCGAACTTCTGGAGCCCAGAAGCCGCCTTTCTGGCGCTGTGCCGGAACTGCGCCCCACGCGCCATTGGTATCTGGATTTAGGCCGGCATCAGGACGTCTGGCTCAAGGCATGGATTGAGGAACAAGCCACGCGATGGAAAAGCAATGTCATCGGCCAATGCCTCAGCTGGCTGGGAGAGGGAGAAAACCACCTGAGACCCCGCGCGGTCACGCGGGATCTGGATTGGGGCGTGCCTGTGCCCCCGGAAATCCCGGAAAGCCAGGGAAAAGTCTTGTATGTGTGGTTCGAAGCGCCATTAGGGTATATCTCAGCCACGGAGGCTTTCTTCCAGCGCCTCGCCGAAGCGCCTCATGAGCGTCCCTCCTGGGTGCGAGGCCAAAGGTGGGAAGACTATTGGAAAAAAGAAGGCGGGAGCCGGATTGTGCATTTCATTGGAAAAGACAATATCGTCTTTCATTGTATTGTATTCCCGGCCATGCTGCAGGCTGCCGGAGATTTTCAACTGCCCTGGCAGGTGCCGGCCAATGAGTTCCTGAACCTGGAAGGCCAAAAAATTAGTACGTCCCGCAACTATGCCGTGTGGGTCCATGAGTATCTCAAGGAATTACCCGAGCGGGTGGATGAATTGCGCTATGTGCTGACAGCCGGAATGCCGGAGCAAAAAGACAACAATTTTATTTGGAAATACGAGGGCACGGACGCCACCACAGATAGTTATCAGGCGCGAGTGAACAACGAACTCGTGGCCAATCTGGGAAACTTTATCCACCGTGTGGTGATGCTCATTCACAAATTCTTCGATGGAAAAATTCCTTCGCCCTCAAAATCGGACCCTGAACGTCACGAAATGGTCATCCACGCCTTCTCAGACATCACCCAGGCGCTGGAACAATTTCGTTTTCGGGATGCGCTGGGAAATCTCATGAAACTCTCGTCCTGGGGCAACCGCTACCTCCAAAAAGAAGAACCCTGGAAAACATTTAAAACAGAACCGGAGCGGGCAGCTTGCGCTTTGTATGAATCCGCCCAGTTGGCCGCTGCCCTAGGCTATCTTTTGGAACCTTTCATGCCGGGCACATCGGCCCGTATCCGCACCATGTTGGGCATTCAAGCTGAGAGCTGGCGCTGGAACGATGCCACCGCAGCACAACTGGTAGGCCCAGGTACGCCGCTTCCTGCACCGCACATACTCTTTAAAAAAGTGGAGGACGAAGAAATTGAACCTCAAATAAAAAAACTTTCCTTGGCCGTAAATGGCGCTACCCCAGAAATTCCTTCTGACAATTCACAAGACACCGCACCCCCACAGATTACGCTGGAGGATTTTAAAAAACTACGTCTGGTGGTGGCCCGGGTGATACATGCCGAAAAGGTGCCTAAAGCCGACAAACTGCTGCAACTGACACTGGAAGCGGGGGACCGACGGCATACAGTCCTTTCCGGTATTGCCACCCACTACAGCCCGGATCAGGTTGTAGGACGGCGCGTTGTGTGGCTGTCGAACCTTACCCCCCGCAGCATGCGGGGCATTCTTTCCGAAGGCATGATTCTCATGGCTGATGGTCCAGCTGGCCGTCCGATTTTTTTAGAGCCATCGGAGGAAGTGGAACCCGGAAGTTCCATCCACTGACATGCCTCAGAAAGCAGCTGAAAGTCTGAAAGAAAAAGCTAAAGAGCGCCTGAGCGCCTATCTCACAGACGAAGGTTTGCGCCGCACGCCGGAGCGTTTTGCCGTTTTGGAGGCCGCTTATGACATGCCAGGACACTTCGAACCCGAAGATCTCATCCGAAAATTAAAGGAGGGTCCGTTAAAAGTGAGCCGGGCTACGGTGTATAATACGCTGGAATTGCTTCAGCAATGCCAACTAATCCGCCGTCGCGACATCGGGGCCGGTAGTGTGACCTACGAACGGGCGCTGGGATTCCGTCAACACGACCACTTGTTGTGCCTGGACTGCGGTAAAATTTTTGAATTCTGTGACCCCCGGCTGCACACGGTAGAAGAGAGCATGGGGCGCCTGCTGGGTTTTGATGTCATAGAACACAACCTTACTCTGAGCGGGCGATGCCAACGGTCAGAATGTGGTAAGAAAAGGGCCGAACAGACAGAGAATTAATGGTTTTCCAAGGTCCAAAGGCGCCTTGATTATTGATTTTCATTTTTGCCAAAGAAGTTTTCCTAACCCTAAGCTTTATCAAAATTTCAACAAGCGGATTATTTCTTATTCCGCGGATTTTGAAATCATCCTATGGTATAGTTGTTCATACTGAGGCACAATAATTTCTTCCCTGAAATGGAGAGACGATTGGCGGGCTTTGAGGCGCATTTCTTCAAGCCGTTGAGGATTCTTAAAGGTCGCGGCAATATTATCCGCCAGAAGATCGACACGCCCAACCGGCGCTAAATACCCGGTGATTTCATGTTCCACCACCTCCGGAAGCCCCCCAGCCTGGTATCCGGCCACCGGCACGCCGCTGGCCAAAGCTTCCAAAGCCGACAGCCCAAAGCTTTCCCGATCGCTGGGTAAAAGATAAAAATCGGAGCAGGCCAGCACCTGGTGGGGCGAAACGCTGTGGCCCAGAAAAAACACCCGTTCATCCAGCCCGTGTTCACGCACCTTTTCTTCAGCTATGGGCCTTTCAGGGCCATCTCCCAGCATCAACAAACGGCAAGGGGTCTTTTGGTGTACCCGCACAAATATTTCCACTACATCACCCACCCGCTTCACCGGACGAAAATTGCTGATGTGGGTGAGCACAAATTCCCCAGGTTGTGTAAAATATTTTCTGAGACACTTTTCAGTTGGGACGGGAGCAAACCTTTCAGGTTGTACAAAATTGTAAATCACTTCAATAGGACGAATGTCAGGAAAAAGTTTTTCGGTTTCAGTTTTCAAAAACCGAGACACCGCTGTGAGGCCGTTCGAGTGTTTTAAGGCATAGTGCAGAGTGTGCGCAAAGGAAGGATCCCGCCCGACAAGTGTGATGTCTGTGCCGTGGAGGGTGGTGAGGATGGGGACAAAAACGCCCCTGTCGGCCAGCACTTCCCGGGCCAGAAAAGCGGCCGTGGCATGAGGCAAGGCGTAATGGGCGTGCAGGAGGTCCAGTTTTTCCCTTAAAATCACTTCCACAATCTGGCTGCTAAGCGCCGTTTCGTAAGGTGCAAAATCAAAAAGAGGGTAATCCGGCACCCGCACCTCGTGATAGTGGATGCCGGATGTGATGACTTCCAGGCGGGCCGGAGGTCTGTAGGAAATAAAATGCACTTCATGCCCCCGACGCGCCAGTGCGATGCCCAACTCCGTAGCCACCACACCGCTGCCACCGAAGGTGGGATATAAAATGATACCTATTTTCATGGGCCTGGGTTGGGATGATAAATTTTTAGGGCTGAGTTTAGAATCACTTCTTTGCTGAGAGTCATGCGTTTGAAATTCTGAGAAACAAAAAGACGCATTTGATCGGTATAATGCGGACTACTGGGCCGGCCGCTGGCACCATAGGTGTTGACGGATTCAATTTCCGGCCCCTCGGGTCCAAAGCGGGCCCACATAATATAACAATCGCCCCCGGTCACCTTCCAAAGTCCACGGCGCCCGTCCTGAAGACGGCTGTCCACTGCGCGGGGCACTTCCCGCAAACCGGAAAGGGGCAACGAAACGGTATCCCGCATCAGACGCTGCACCTGACCCAGGGGCACATGAAGGGTACCATATTTTTTGCGCATAAAATGCACGGCGCGGCGCAGGGCATCCACACATTCTTTTTCGGTGAGAGGCTCTTTTTTAATCATTAGAATGGCGAAAGGAGCCTGGTATTTTTTGGTCAGGAAATGATGGGTCACTAAGGCTAATGTGGCCTCTTCGCTTTCTTCCCGGCCACAGCGGTCCCAATTTTTGAGCATCGTTATGGCCTCCGCAAGTTGAGGATATTTAGACGGGTTCAAGGCATAAAGTGCGGCAAAGTTGTTTTGATAGGTGCCGTTAAAATCGTAGCAAGGATCAAATTTGATGGCGCGAAACCGGTCCTTTGTGAAAGGACCCTCCACCGCTGCCAGGAGCCGTCGAAAGCGGTCGCCCCGGTTGTAGTCAAAAAGCTGAAAACCCGGCCATCGGGCTGAGTTTTCCGTTTCGCACCCAGGCTTGGCGTAGTGGGCCGGTGTGTTGTTGGCATTGTACAAATAGCCGCACGGGGGATCCAAAACGCGCGTCTTCATAGAACAGGGCACAAGACGTTTCCATAAATACCGGCCTTCCTCACCTGGAACAGGTTGACGCCAGTGAAGGAGGGAATCCCGCCAGGGTGTGCGCCCGCTGCTGTGGAAAAAAATATGACCTTGAGCATCAGCATATATGACATTAAATAATGGCAAAGCATCCGTGCACAATAGGCTATCGAATTCTGCCCAACTCCGCGCCTTGCCCATGCGCCACCACATTTCGGCGCTTCGGATATCCGAAAAAGCCGGAAACCTGAAAGCGTACCACCGCCTTCCCCTATGAAAGACCGGGCCATGAACGGTGGAATACAATTTTTTCGTTACAGGAAATTTTAGGAATTTCCAACGAATCCACAATTGGATTTTTCGTGTATCAAAACGCTGCCAACGACCTTCAAAAGCGTATCTGGAACCACGTCTCCGCAAAGCATATATATCGCCTAAGGTATGATAGTTGGTAGTATGGGCCCAGCCCAGGTGCGGGTTAACTCCGGTAAAAATGCTCACGCCGCCGGGAAAAAGAGCTCCTAAAATATTGGTGCCCTCATCCGAGCAGGTGTGCGCTTCATACCAGGCAAAACGCCCTTCGTTGGGCTGATGAGAATTGAGCAGCAACCAGGTTTTGCCATCTTCGGTGCGGTGGGGTGCAATAGCCAAGGCATTGGAACCCGTTTCGTTGGGCGCATAAAACAATTCAAAACGACCTTCCTTAGCGGCTTTCAAAGCCATTCCCACACCGGACATCAAAGCGCCGGAGAGAACATAACCGCCCACCACCTGCTGGCCACTTACAGGAAAAAGTCGGGAATCCAAAACTTCTTCAGGATGACGGCGGGCATAAGCGTTCAATCCTTGAACATAGGCCTCCAGGACAATCCGAAAAGCGGGACTCAGATCCTTCTCGTATAAGCCTTCCACAAGAGTATCCAATCCCATCCATCGATACGCAAAGTCAAAAAGCAGGCCTACTTTACCCTTGACTAGGCTCAACCGGCCAACAGTGGGCAACAAGGCTTCCTGCACCCATCGAAAGTGATCTTCGCAGGTGGCCCAAGCTAAGCCGTAGGCGCAATGGGCATCACCCGGACCAAAAATATGGGGCACACCAAAACTGTCCCGGGCAATCACCACATCTTTGGGGTCCACCGCAACTGAAAATTGGGATTCGGCAACTAATGGATACCCCATCCATAACGATCCAGGAATAAAAAACCGCCAGAAATAGCCTTTCATACTTAATATAGAAGGGAGAGCAGTGTTGCGGGGCTTGGGAGAATTATTTGCTTACAGTTGCAAGACATTACCCTCGGGACTCCGCCGTAATGTAGCCTCCCTTTCAGGCCCCACTGAAATGAACTGAATAGGCACACCGCATGTATTTTCCACAAATTCCACAAAGCGGATAAATTCTGTTGAAAGCCCTTCACCCGTCTCGTTTTGAACAGATGCCCAACCCGGGAAGGAAACATATTGCGGCCGCAGTTGTTCTTGGGCCAGATCAAAAGGCACCTGATAGGTCAAACCTTCGGGTGTTTGATACGCTTCGGCCACCAGCACCTGAGGCATGCCGGAAAGCACATCCGCTTTCATCATCATAAGGTCAGTGACCCCGTTGAGCATTATAGCGTAACGCAGGGCCGGAAGATCAAGCCATCCACAACGGCGGGGGCGCCCCGTGGTAGCGCCAAATTCCCGGCCTTTTTCGCGGAGCCATGCACCGGTCTCATCCGTGAGCTCGGTGGGAAATGGCCCACTGCCGACGCGGGTGCAGTAGGCCTTAAAAACGCCAAAGACGCGACGCAGGTGCCGTGGCGCCACCCCAAGGCCTGTGCAAGCCCCGGCCGAAATGGTGGAACTGGAGGTTACGAATGGATAGGTTCCAAAATCCACGTCCAAAAGGGTGCCTTGCGCACCTTCTGCCAGGATGCGTGCATCCCGATCCAGCTGCTGATGCACAAAATATTCACCATCCACAATCTGAAGGCCCCGCAAATACTCTACGGCTTCCAGCCAGGCGTCAAATTCTGGTGCCCCTTCCGGTGTGTATCCCATGCCCCGTATGAGGGACATGTGCTTTTGCACCAAAGCCTTGAGCCGGGATTCAAAATCCGGTCGAAAGATATCACCCACCCTAAGGCCATTGCGGCCGGTTTTATCCATATAGGCAGGGCCAATACCCCGCAGTGTGGAGCCTATCTTGTTCCGGCCCTTCAGGTGTTCCGAAGCCGCATCCAGCAATTTGTGCGTGGGCACGATGAGATGGGCCTTACGGGAAAGGTACAAGCGACGAATGACGTCCGGGGACAGGGCCTGCACTTGTTCAATTTCTTTGCGTAAGGTGAGGGGATCTAATACCACCCCGTTACCTATAAGATTTATACAATCCCTGAAAACCCCGGAAGGCAATGTATGCAAGACGATTTTCCGGCCTTCAATAACCAACGAATGTCCGGCATTCGGCCCCCCTTGGAATCGAGCTACCACATCGTAATCGGGCGCCAGACAGTCAATAATTTTTCCCTTGCCTTCGTCTCCCCACTGGAGACCGAGTAAAACATCTACGTATCCAGCCATAGATTGATAATGTGCATTAGATCATAATTTTCAACTGGTAGACTCTCTGTCAGGAAAGCTGCGGTTCAAATCTTCAACCGCTTCGCTCCGGTTGGAATAAATCCTAAAAATATGTGTAAGACGTGTTATAAGAAAAATTTCCTCCAGGGTACCATGAATGCCCGTAAGAACCATGTCGCCCCCTTTCAATCGCACGCGGGTGAGGACTTTTAATAGTGCCGATAAGCCTTCGCTATTCATGTATTTGAGCTGGCTGAGATCCAACACAAGCCGGGGCCTGGAGTATTGTTCCATCACCTGGGCCGCAAATTCGTTCAATTTCTTATTGTGGGCAGGCGTGAGCAAACAGCCTTCTAACATTAGGACGCAAGCGCCTTTTTCTGTGCAGGATGTAATGTTTAAATCTTCCAATGCTCAAGAGAGGCCTAAAAGTAAGGCGAAAACGGCAATACGCGCTGGTTTCTCCTATCACAAAGAGGAATAAGCAAAATCTCGTAAACCCTTAAAAGCCCAAATTCTCATCCTACTGATACTGATACTTTAAATCCATTTAGTACTTAAAATCCATTCTCCTCCCCTAGATACCCTTTTAATTCTCAGGAGATCTTGGCAGATAAGAATTACAATGTTTTTACATTACAACACCCCGTATCAAGACTTTCTTTCAATCCAATGGGTCAGAAATTTTCTTCCAAAATTTCAAGAAGCAAATGCGTGGCCAGGAGATGCACCTCCTGATATCTGGAGGGAGTGGCTTTGCAGGGCACACGCACCTCCACGTCCAATAGAGAAGAGAGCGGGCTGGCTTCGTGGCCCGTGAATCCCAGCGTGGCAAGACCTTTTTCGCGGGCTGTGGCAGCCGCTTTCAGCAAATTTGCAGAATGGCCACTGGTGGTGAAAAGCGCCAGCACATCGCCCGGTCTGCCCAAAGCTTCCACATAGCGGGAAAAAACAAACTCATAACCATAATCATTGGCCACGCAACTGAGATGGCCGGGGTCGCTGATAGCCAAGGCGGGAAGAGGCATTCTGTCGCGCCGGTATCGTCCGGTGAGTTCTTCGGCCAAGTGGATGGCCTGGGCCATACTACCGCCGTTGCCACAAGCCAGGATTTTGCCGCCGGACCGGAGGGCTTGCAAAATTCGCTCAGCGCCCAAATGCATGTTCTTTTTAAACGCGTCAGACGCCTGAAGTTCCTGTGCTACCTTGACAAATTCGCTTATTCCAAGCTGGCATATTTCAATTATTTTTTCCATAAGGATAGGTGGCTGAAAGGTACAGCCTAAAGCGAAAATGTTATTTTTGCAGGGATTTCTCTTCTGCGCTCAGTGTATGACAAAAACCCTCCGCCTTTTTGCTGTTCTTAACCTGATAACCCTCAGCTTATTGGGCCAATTTGGCGGACCTCCCAAAGAGGATCCAGAATCCTGCTATGCCGCTTACGCACGGATATTTGAATCCCGCGGAGCCCGTGATGTAGAGGATGGCATGCACGACAACGTCGTGATTTCTTTGCGGCAGGGCCTCAGGTCGGACTGCTTCAAAGGCAAAGTGAAAGTTGAAAAAGGCGTAGTCAAAGAAATGTTTATAAGGTTCACGGATGGTGGCTACGATGTATTTGCTCCCAATCTTAAGGGCGAACAAACGGCCGAAATTGTCAATGGCATTTCAAAAACCCTAATAACAGCTGACGAAAAGCTTATCAACGTCTTATTTATCAACCATATAAAGCCTAAGAAAAAAGAATACGAAAGGGCTAACCTTCCCAATCCTGACGATCTTTAATTAACCGTTCAATAAGTTTAAGGCCTGTTTCAGAGGCGATTCCAAAATCCACCGCCCATCTTCATTTCCTAGGTAGTCCACCCAGGCTCTTTCAGGATGGGGCATCATGCCCAATACATTTTTTGACCTGTTGCAAATCCCTGCAATATTCAGGAGGCTTCCATTAGGATTGGATTCTGGCGTAATGTTCCCATCCGCCGTGCAGTAGCGAAACACAATCTGACCTTTATCCTCAAGCGCTTTCAGGGTATCCATCGGCGCATAGTACCGGCCGTCCCCGTGGGCTATTGGAATTTTTAGGACTTGCCCGAGCGACAGGGATCGGGTGAATGGCGTGTCCGAGTTTTCACAGCGAATATATACTGATGCACAAATAAACTGCATGTTTTCATTCCGCAAGAGCGCCCCCTCCAGCAGATGGCATTCTGTAAGAATTTGAAAACCGTTGCAAATACCCAATACCAGGCCGCCACGGCCGGCGTGGCGCACCACTTCTTTCATGACGGGAGAAAAGCGAGCTATCGCCCCACTGCGTAGATAATCACCGTAGGAAAATCCGCCAGGAAGGCACACCAAATCCACTTTAGGCAAGTTGGAATCTTTATGCCAAATTTTCTCAACTTCATAACCCAGCCCACTGAGACTGCGCAAGAGATCGTCGTCGCAGTTGGACCCTGGAAATGTTACAATACCCGCTTTCACCGGCACTAAGGTAAGGATGCATTAAGGAAGAACAGGGAGCCCATGGGGCTGCTTTGTTCTTTTTGAGCTGCGATTTTAGAGTGTGAAGAAAACATTAAAAACGGTAATTACAGCATTGACAATTAAAAACAAACCCATCGATGTGGAAGCGTTGAAAAGACTAAAAAAATGAATCAAGGGCCACATAGAAAAAGGCGCCACCAGGACCCAACATTCCCAAATAGAAAAACCATGCATCAGAAACCAGGGAGCAAAAACCAGGGTGATCAAACTGGCGCTTAAAACCCGCCGATGAAAAACTTTGAATTGCAAACTTTGCTGATAGGCCTTGTAGGACCCCAAAACCGTCATGACCACCCAAAGTCCCATCCAGCCGCCCCAGGAAGCCATTTGCTGGGTGTCCAAGTTTTCAGGGATTAAACCCCTGGGCATAGCCTCGGAGGACATGGCCTGAAAACCTAAAATCCAAGCCCACAATAAACCCGACACAGCACCTAAAAGCATGGCTGCAGCCTGTCGGAAATTCAAACTAAAGAAAATCATTACGTATCCGAAAAGCAACGGAAGTGCGAAAAAAGGAGATTTAAAAAGAAAAGCAGGAAATGCACTCAAAACACCAAGGCTAAAAGCTTTGATTTGGGACATTTGTTTTCCATAACTTCTGGCAACCATAAAAAATAAAAGGATTATGGTACCTCCTCCAGCCCAAATGATTAAATAGCTTTGGGAGTTGAGATGGCCGGGAAAAGAAAAAAACCATATCCAACCCCACCATAACGGTACGGTCCTTCTTTGGAAAAAGGAAGCGGTTTCCCCAAATAATCCTCCCATTAAAGCCGGCAGTAAGAGAGCCCACAAAAAGTAGAAGACGGATAAACCATCCTCTTTTTCCAAAAATCTCCACACATCCAAGGCGAGGTTCAAGGCGACAAAGACAAAACTGATAATGATTACACCCGATTTGCCTTGAGAATGCATGATTTTCGGAGCTAAGATATTACCTTCGCACCCGTATGGATTGGCTTTTTATTCCACTCGGCAACCTTATTCAGAAATCCTTTCTGGTGCTAGAAAAACTGAACATGGGATTTAACTGGCTGATCATTTTGGCCGGTTCTGCGCTCACCATCTGGTGGATGCTTCAAATGCTTAAACATCCTAAAGAAAAGTATTAAATTTTTAAATCGAAGGGCTCCAAGAAGGAATTAAGCTTCCTGAGATTAAAAAGAAAAAATTAAAGCCTTTTAAAGGCTTTAATTTTCAAAAGCGAATTAATTCTGAATTGTATTACTTGGAGGACTTGCGCTGATAAATATTCCGAGCCCCATAAATGGCCCCGGCTGCAGCCAAAATCAGAACACCTCCATCCAAGGGGATACCCGTAGGCGTGGAAGGCGTGGAGGTCGGAGGTGGCGTGGAGGTGGGAGGAGGCGGAACAGCCAGAGCTTTTTGGGACACCCAAAACACCACCGCCAGAAAGCTCAAAATCAAAAAGTTTTTTAAATTCATAAATTCTAACGTTTAAATGGGTCGATATTTTTTGCTTTCAAGGACAAAGATAAGCAATTTTTGAAACTTCAAAATTTTAAGCAACATTTTTTTTCAGAATCTTTTCAATATATTTTTTTTACCTTTGCGCTCCCATTTGGAAGGGGAAATAAACACGTTTAACTTTTAAAAATAGGTCTAAGACCTGAAATTGAAAACTATGTCTGAAAATCAAAATGAAAATCCCAGCACAGCACAACTGGTGTCCGAACAAGCTGATTTAAGAGGGGAAACCCCAGTGCCTGCCACACCCTCCTCAGCATATGTCCGAAAAACCTTGGCCGATTATGGCGATGAAGGTATTTCCGATGGGTCGTTTGACTGGTCTGCCCTGGAAGGTTACACTGAAAAGGAAAAGGAAGTGCAACAGGAGTTTTATACCAGCGCCATCCGTACCATCAATCAGCACGAAATCGTCACCGGCACAGTGGTGGCCATCACGCCCAAAGATGTTGTGATCAATATTAATTATAAGTCCGAAGGTGTAGTCCCCCGCACGGAGTTTCGCTATAATCCTGATCTAAAGGTGGGTGATGAGGTGGAGGTGTATGTGGATGAGTTGGAAAGTAAAAATGGGCTTCTCGTTCTTTCCCACAAAAACGCGCGCCTATTGAGGGCCTGGGACAAAGTGAATGAAATGCACGAAGCAGATGCCGTGGTCACAGGCTATGTGAAGTGCCGCACAAAAGGTGGCCTTATCGTGGATCTGTTCGGTTTGGAAGCTTTCCTGCCCGGCTCGCAGATTGACGTGAAGCCCATTAAAGATTACGATGTGTATGTAGGGAAAAACATGGAATTCAAGATTGTGAAAATCAATCCTGAATTCCGCAATGTCGTGGTGTCTCACAAAGTACTGCTGGAAGAAGAACTCGAACAACAGAAAAAAGATATTATTTCCAAACTGGAGAAAGGGCAAGTTCTAGAGGGAGTTGTCAAAGGGATTCAATCCTACGGGGTATTCGTGGACCTGGGCGGCGTAGATGGGTTAATTCATATCACCGACCTATCCTGGGGCCGCATCAGCCATCCTGAGGAAGTGGTCCAAATGGATCAGAAGATCAATGTGGTGGTTCTGGAATTTGACGATGAAAAGAAAAGAATTGCTTTAGGTTACAAGCAGCTTCAGCCCCATCCCTGGGACCAGTTGGATCCCAATCTCAAAGCCGGCGACCGCATCCGCGGCAAAGTGGTGATGATCACCGATTACGGCGCTTTTGTGGAAATCGCTCCTGGCGTAGAAGGCCTCGTCCACGTTTCGGAAATGTCCTACAGCCAACATGTAAAATCGGCCAAAGACTTCGTGAAAGAAGGCGAAGAAATTGAAGTGATGGTGCTCTCCATTGATAAAGAAGAGCGCAAAATTTCTTTAGGCATCAAACAACTGCACGAAGACCCCTGGACGCGCGTCCCGGAGAAGTATGCAGTCGGCACACGGCATACCGCCACGGTGAAAAACTTCACCAATTACGGAATCTTTGTGGAACTGGAAGAAGGTGTGGATGGACTCATTCATATCAGCGATCTTTCCTGGACCAAAAAAATCAAACATCCTTCTGAGGTCACCAAAATCAATGACCAGATTGAAGTGGTGGTATTAGAAATAGACACCGAGCACCGTCGGCTGAGCTTAGGCCACAAACAGCTGGAGCCCGATCCCTGGGAAACTTTCAGTACCATATTTGAAGTGGGCAGCGTCCATGAAGGCGTAGTTCTGGAGAAAGTGGATAAAGGATATCTCATTGCCCTGCCTTATGGAATCGAAGGTTTTGCCCCTACCAAGCACCTGAAAAAAGAAGACGGTTCCACGCTCAAAATTGACGACCGTGTTCCCTTCAAGGTAGTAGAGTTTAATAAGGGTGAAAAGAAAATACTGGTGTCGCACACCAAAGTGTGGGAAGAAGAAAAAGAAAAGAAAACCGAAAGCAAGCGCAAGCGCGAGGTAAAAGATACAGCTAAAGCCATAGAAAAGGTGAGAAAGAGCCTGGAAAAGACCACGTTGGGTGACCTGGAGGCCCTGAGCAATCTGAAAGAAGCCATGGAAAAATCCCGGAAAACTGCCGCTAAAAGCAAAAAGAAAGAAGAAGCACCATCCACGGCCCCGGAAAGTCCAGAAGCCTCTGGAGAACAAGGCCAGGATAATGCCTCCGAGAATATCAAGGAATAACCTTTGGAGAAATTACGCAATGTGAAGCCCCGTTTGAAACGGGGTTTTTTATTTTGTGCCGGGCATGGAAGAAAGAATAATAGTGTCCGAAGAACGGATGCCTTGGTTGCTGGAAAGACTGTGCTTTCTCTTTCTGGAACGCCATGTTCACCCGGAGGCCGTGGCTGTGGTGGCGCTTCAGCCCCGTGGAGTGGCCTTTGGAAGGGCCTGGATGCGCACGCTGGAGCGTCACATTCCAGGACGTTTGCCCGATTTTGGCTTTCTGGATATCACATTTCACCGGGATGATTATCGCAAGCGGGAAGAACTGGGCATCCCTTCCGAAACCCACATGCCTTTTATTGTGGAAAACCGTCCAGTTTTACTCTTAGATGATGTGTTGTACACAGGCCGTTCCGTGCGCGCCGGTTTGGATGCTATACTGAGTTACGGACGTCCATCAAGTATTGAGTTAATGGTGCTGGTGGAAAGACGCTTTTCCCGGGAAATGCCCATCCAGCCGGATTATGTGGGCGAACGCGTGGATGCCCTCAGCAGCGAAAAGGTGCGCGTGCTCTGGGAGCCGCAGCCGCGCGTGATATTATATCAGACCATGGATTTAAAAAAGCCTCCTTTATGAGCGCTCTTTCAGTGCCTCACCTACTGGGAATACGCTCACTTCAGGTCGACGATATCCGCCTCATTTTGGATACTGCACGGCAATTTAAAGAAGTTCTAAACCGG
>JANWWP010000031.1 GCA_025055575.1 Flavobacteriales bacterium
AATAGAGGGCATTGATTAGATTCAAAAATCCTCCCAGAAGAGCAATGCGAAGTTTGTGATTTAGATGCATCATCATCATATGATGTTCAATTAATGCAAAAATAAGAAATAGGGTTGCATCTTATTTGTTTAAAAGAAAGAATGAAAATGCCTATAATTTATATTATGTTTAATTTAATTAAGAAAAAATCTTCCTATAAAGGAATTAAACTCTGATCTAAAAAAACAAATACAAATCAGTTAGAATACTGCTGAACTTTTGCTTCATCCCCCAGTTTCACAAAAATATCCTTAAGGGTGCTTTTCAATTTGGCATCGGGCTTAATGCTGTAAGCTTTTTCAAGAAGTTTGGCAGCTTCCCGGTACTTTTCATGAGCCTGTTTTTTCAATTCATCATATTTTTTTGTCTCGCTGAGAGGCAAATTGTTGGCTTGTTTAATGAGTTCGTTGCCGTCTTCCACAAAAAATGCAGCCAGATTGTTATAAGCGCCAAAATAATTGGGATCATATTCCAAGGCTTTTTGATAGGCCGCCACGGCTTTGTTCCTGTCCCCGGATTGAGCATAGATGACGCCGCTGTTGAAGTACAGGAGTTTGAGCATATTGGGGTCTTTCTCAAAGGCTTTAATGGCTTCTTCCAAGGTTTTTGAGGCCATGGCATTGTTTTTAGTTAAGAGATAAAAGTTTAATTCCTCTGTGATGAACTCCGGCTTGTTGGGGAATTTGGAGCGGGCTTCCTGGATTACCTTCAGTCCTGTGGTGGTATCGCCTTTTTCCAGGTATAAAGTGCTGAGAGTTCGGTACATGGCCGGGTCGGCCGCGCCCATCGTCTTGAGCCGCGAACCAATTTCCAGGGCTTTTTCCTGATTTTTGGCGTTATAGGCGGAAAGAAACATATTGGTAAGCGACACGGTATCCTCCACATTCAACGCCTTTTTCAATTTGTACGATTGTTCAAAGCTTTGGTAAGCTGCCTCATAAAGTTTCCTTTCAAAGGCTTCGTATCCGGCTTTAAAAAAGATGTTGGCCACAAGTTGCTGTTTGAGGTTTAAATCCTTTTCCTCAAATATTTTACCTGGTTCCACGGAGCGCGCTTTTTCGGAGGCCTCGAGGATACCCTGTAAAGCTTCTGCTTTGTAGGAATTCAACTCTTTGCTCGTGTCACTGAGCAAAGCCAAATACACATCAAACTTTCTTTTCCAGGTTTTGGATTTAAGACTTGTTTTTTCGTGCCGGGAAGCTTCGTCAATGGCTTTCTTGGCATTTAAAAGATTTTCCACCGCCACTTTTATGTTGCCGTTGGCCCTTTCGCTCTGGTACACCTGCATGTATTCCCAGGCGCTGAGCACATTGCTTTCCTGGGCCGTTGCCAGACCCGAAAAAACGCTTCCGATAATAAGAGATAATAAGATGGTTTTGAAATTCATATTTCGGTTTAATTGATGTTATTATTCAAGGGCGTGTTTGAAGGTTCGTCCTGGCCGTTTGTCAGGTTTTCGGAGGATGCGGCTTCAGAATTTTCCTTAAGGTCGGAGGGCACCCGCGCAATGGCGGCGATAGCGTCTCCATCCCGCAGATGGATGAGACGTACGCCCTGAGTGGCGCGGCCCATCACGCGGAGGCTTTCCGTGTCCATGCGGATGAGGGTGCCTTTTCGGGTGATGATCATTAAATCATCGCCCGGAATGCATTCAGCCAAGCCCACGAGTGGCCCTGTTTTCGAAGTGATTTTTAGGGTTTTCACCCCCTTCCCTCCCCGGTTGGTGACGCGGTAGTCTTCCAGGGCTGATTGTTTTCCGTATCCGTTTTCCGAAACCACCAGGATGTTGTGTTCCGGATTATCCACACAAATCATGCCGACCACTTCATCCTTTTCATCCTCTGGGGAAATGCCGCGCACACCTATGGAATTCCGGCCCATGGGCCGCACTTTGCTCTCTGGAAATCGAATGGCCCGGCCAGAACGCACCGCCAGAATAATTTCAGCACGGCCGTTTGTGAGCCGGGCTTCGATGAGTTCATCTCCTTCCCTGACACTGATCGCGGCTATGCCGGAGGAACGCGGTCTGGAATAGGCTTCCAAAGTGGTTTTCTTAATGGTGCCCCGGCGGGTGCACATGACGATGTAATTCTGGCTAAGGTAATCTTTGTCGTCCAGGTTTTTGACCGCGATATAGGCTTTGATTTTGTCGCCGGGCTCAATGTTGATAAGGTTTTGAATCGGCCGTCCCCGGGCATTTTTTTCGCCCTCCGGAATTTCAAAGACCCGCAACCAAAAGCATTTACCTTTTTCTGTGAACAACAAAAGGTAGTTGTGGGCTGTGGCCACGAATAAATGTTCCAGAAAATCTTCGTCGCGCGTGGCAGAAGCCCTGGAACCGGTGCCTCCCCTGTTTTGCTGTCGGTATTCGGCCAGCGGCGTCCGTTTTATGTAGCCCATGTGGCTGATGGTGATGACCACCGCTTCGTCCTCAATGAGGTCTTCCAGGCGCATGTCATCGCCCGCGTACACAATTTCAGTGCGCCGGGCGTCGCTGTATTTTTCCTTGATTTCGAGGAGTTCGTCCTGAATGATTTTCATGCGGAGACTTTCGTCTGCCAGCACATTTTTGTAGTGTTCGATGAGACGCAGTAATTCGGCGTGTTCCTCCCGAATTTTTTCCCGTTCCAGGCCTGTAAGCCGTTGCAGGCGCATATCCAGGATGGCTTTGGCCTGCACCTCCGTAAGGCCAAAAGTGGACATGAGGCCTTCTTTGGCAGACTCCGGCGTGTCAGAATTGCGGATGAGCGCAATCACCTCATCCAGATGATCCAGAGCTATTAACAAACCTTCCAGAATGTGGGCCTTTTTTTCGGCTTGTTCCAGCTCAAAGCGGGTACGGCGCACCACCACTTCATGCCTGTGATCCACATAATGACGGATCAGGTCTTTAAGGTTCAAGAGCATGGGGCGCCCTTTCACCAAAGCAATATTATTGACTGAAAATGAAGTTTGTAAATCAGTATGCTTAAATAAATTGTTTAAAACAACATTGGCGATGGCATCTTTTTTCAATTCATACACGATTCGCAAGCCTTTTCGGTCGCTCTCGTCGCGGATGTCGCTGATGCCTTCCAGCTTTTTTTCTTCTACAAGGCGGGCTGTTTTTTCGAGCATGTCGGCCTTGTTCACCTGATAGGGAATTTCTGTGACCACAATTTGCTCTCGGCCGCCAGGCTGGGTTTCTATGGTGGCGCGCGCCCGCACCACAATCCGCCCCCGTCCCGTTTCGTAAGCTTCTTTCACGCCTTCATAGCCGTAAATAATCCCCCCTGTAGGAAAGTCGGGAGCTTTGATTTTTTGAATTAACTCACCAATCGTAATTTCCTTGTTATCAATGTATGATACTATGGCATCCACCACCTCTCCCAGGTTGTGCGGGGCCATATTGGTGGCCATTCCCACGGCAATACCCGAGGAACCGTTGACCAGCAAATTGGGGAATGCCGACGGCAACACCGTGGGCTCTTCGAGGGAGTCGTCAAAATTGAGCCGGAAATCGACGGTATTTTTATCAATATCGGCCAACATTTCCTCGGCCGTCTTTTTCATCCGGGCCTCTGTGTATCGCATGGCCGCAGGGCTGTCTCCATCAATGGAACCAAAATTGCCCTGGCCATCCACCAGGGGATAGCGCATGCTCCAGGGCTGGGCCATGCGCACCATGGCATCATACACCGAACTGTCGCCGTGGGGATGGTATTTTCCCAACACTTCCCCCACAATACGGGCCGACTTTTTGTAAGGCCTGTTTGAAGCCAGTCCCAGTTCGCTCATGCCAAAAAGCACCCGCCGTTGCACAGGCTTCAGCCCGTCCCTGACATCCGGGAGCGCGCGTGACACAATGACCGACATTGAATAATCAATGTAGGCGGTCTTCATTTCCTCTTCAATGTTGATGGGGACGATGCGGCCCAGGGATTCTTCTTCTTGCATGCGACTCAATACTTAGGAAATTTCTGCACAATTATTGCACGTACAGAAACGGAGTGCGAAATTAAAGTTTTCTATGCGAGCGCCCAAATATCCCTTTCAGAAACCCAATAAACAGCTGTTTGTTAATAGATGTGGTGTGGATTTTGATGTTTTGGCCTGCATGGGACTACATTTGCTTAAATTCCAAAATAAAACTCAAATTTTCGAAGAAAACTTATGATGGAAGAAAAATTTTCGGACCGGGTCCGGGAAGTGATTAATTATAGCCGCGAAGAAGCCATCCGGCTGGGCCATAACCATGTGGGCACAGAACATCTGATGCTCGGCATCATCCGGGAAGGCGAAGGCATGGCCATAACCTTATTGAAAAATTTAGGCGTGGAACCCGAACTTTTGCGCCGCGATATTGAAGCCACCATTAAAACCGGGGTTCGTGCCGGACAAGGGGGTGGTTTGCTGCTGCTCAAACAAACGGAAAATGCCCTGCGCCATGCCTATCTGATTGCCCGAGAATTGAAGGCAAAAGAATTAGACACTGAACATCTATTGTTATCCTTGTTAAAGGATGACAATAGCATCGTGAGACGGCTAATGGCCAATAAATACAATTTGGATTATGCGACGGTGAAGCGCGAACTCCTGAATCTCACCGGTTCGGAATCCACACCCCGCGCTGAAATGCCTGGCAGTGCCCCTGAAGAAGAAAGTGATGAGCCGACCTTTACCAGGAAATCCTCAGATCCTAAATCCAAAACCCCGGTTTTAGACAATTTTGGACGGGATCTCAGCCGCCTGGCAGAGGAGGGAAAACTGGACCCCATCATCGGTCGGGAAAAAGAGATTGAGCGGGTCTCCCAAATTCTTAGCCGCCGAAAGAAAAATAATCCCATCCTCATCGGAGAGCCCGGCGTGGGAAAATCGGCCATTGCCGAAGGCCTGGCGCTCAGAATCGCTCAAAAGAAGTGTTCACGTGTGCTCTTCAACAAACGCATTGTGAGCCTGGATTTGGCCTCTCTTGTGGCCGGTACCAAATACAGAGGGCAGTTTGAAGAACGTATGAAAGCCCTGATGAATGAGCTGGAGCGTTCCCCGGATGTGATTCTTTTTATTGATGAAATCCATACTATTATAGGTGCCGGAGGCGCTTCGGGTTCCTTGGATGCCAGCAACATGTTCAAACCGGCCCTTGCCCGTGGGGAAATTCAGTGCATAGGCGCTACCACTCTGGACGAATACCGCCAGTACATCGAAAAAGATGGCGCCCTGGACAGAAGGTTTCAGAAAGTGATGGTGGAGCCCACTTCGCCCGAGGAAACCCTGCAAATACTGAACAATATCAAAAGTAAATACGAGGATCACCACAACGTCACTTATTCAGACGAGGCCATTAAAGCCTGTGTGTATCTGACCCACCGCTATATCACCGACCGGCATTTGCCGGACAAAGCCATTGATGCCATGGACGAAGCCGGCGCCCGCGTGCACATCACCAACATCAAAGTGCCCCAGGAAATTCTGGACTTGGAGCAGCTCATCGAAGAAATCAAAGAAGAAAAAACACGGGTGGTGCGCAACCAGCGTTATGAAGAAGCTGCCAAATTGCGCGATAAGGAAGTATCGCTGAAGCAGCAACTGGAAGAAGCCAAGCGCCAGTGGGAAGAAGCTTCCAGAAAACACCGCGAACCCGTGACGGAAGATAATGTGGCCGAGGTGGTGTCCATGATGACCGGCATTCCGGTGACGAAGGTGGCCCAGCACGAAAGCAAAAAACTGGCCCAGATGTATGAAGTGATGCGGGGCAAAGTGATCGGCCAGGACGAGGCGGTGCGCAAGGTGGTGAAAGCCATCCAGCGCAACCGGGCTGGGCTCAAAGATCCCAACAAACCCATCGGCTCTTTTATTTTCCTGGGCCCCACGGGCGTAGGGAAAACCCAGCTGGCCAAAATGCTGGCCCGCTACATGTTTGACAGCGACGACGCTCTCATCCGGATTGACATGAGCGAATACATGGAGAAGTTTTCGGTTTCCCGTCTCATTGGAGCACCTCCCGGATATGTAGGCTATGAAGAAGGCGGACAACTCACAGAAAAAGTGCGTCGGAAACCGTATAGTGTGGTCTTGCTGGATGAGGTGGAAAAAGCCCATCCCGATGTTTTCAACTTACTGCTTCAGGCTCTTGATGACGGGCAGCTCACGGATAGCTTAGGAAGGAAAGTGGATTTTAAAAACACCATCATCATTATGACTTCCAATATTGGCTCCCGGGAGTTGAAAGATTTTGGGCAGGGTGTCGGGTTCAAAACCACGGCCCGACAAGAGCAGGCCGATGCTCATTCCCGAAGCGTGATCCAAAATGCTTTGAAAAAAGCCTTTGCGCCTGAATTTTTGAACCGGATTGACGACATTATTATGTTCAATCCTCTCTCCAAAGAACATATTCATCAAATCATTGACCTCGAACTGGAAGGCCTTATTCAAAGAATTGAACACAATGGTTACAAGATAAAAATTTCCAAGGAAGCGCGCACCTTCTTAGCTGAAAAAGGTTTTGATCCCAATTTTGGCGCCCGGCCCTTGAAAAGGGCTATCCAAAAGTATCTTGAGGATCCGCTGGCGGAGGAAATCATTAATTCTAAACTGGAAGAGGGCGATACCATTGTGGTACATCATGAAGACAACAACGAGGAATTAAAGATTAAAATACAAAAACCCAAGGGTAAGAAAGCCGAAGAGGAAACCCCTGGCTCCTGATCTCTTGGAATCTTTTCCATCCGCCGGAAGTGGCTTTATGTACTCTTAAAAATCTTGGAGCGTACGCCGGTGGCCGGTGGTTGTTCAGACATTTGGATTTGGGCTTGACCCAAGGCGATCGCGTGGGTCTCGTGGCCCGCAACGGGCGGGGTAAAAGCACATTGCTGGCCATTTTGTCAGGCATTCGGGCACCTGACGAAGGAGAATTTACGCTCAGGTCGGGAATTCAACGGGTTTTTCTTCCACAGCAACCGGCCTTTGATTTGGATATGCCGGCTCTGGAAGCGGCTTTTTCTTTTCTCCCGGAAACCGGTCCCCTGCTGAAAGCTTACCACAAGGCCCTCAGAACCCACGACACGCCTTCCCTTGAACGGCTGGCCCAGGAAGTTGAATGGGCCGGTGCCTGGAACCAGGAAATCCGATTATTAGAGTTTTTAGACAAATTGGAAATTTCGGACCCTAATGTGCCGATGCACCAGCTTTCCGGCGGGCAACAACGCCGCGTTTGTCTTGCCGGGACCTTAGCCTCTGGCGCCGATCTGTGGCTTTTAGATGAACCCACCAACCATTTGGACATAGATTTAATGGCTTGGCTGGAAGAAGCTTTGGTGGCTCAGACTTCCCCGGCCATGCTCATTGTATCGCATGACCGGCAATTCCTGGATAGTGTGTGCACGTCTTTTCTCGAAATAGACCAAGAGCGGGGGTATTATTATGCCGGCAATTATGATTATTTTCTGGAAAAACGGCGGGAAAGAATAGAAAATGCGGAGGCCACAGCCCGTCGAGTAGAAAATATAGTGCGCCGTGAGTCTGCGTGGGCAGCCACACAACCTAGGGCCCGCGGCACAAAAAGCCAGGCCCGACTGAACAAACTGGAGACTCTAAAAGAAAGCCTGCCAGGTCCGGCAGACGCTTCGCAACTCCAGATTAAAACCCTTAGCGAACGGTTGGGAACCAAAACCTTAGAACTGCACAACATATCCTTTCGCGCTGGTGAAAAGGTACTTCTGAGCCGTTTTTCTTACAACTTTAAGCCCGGTGAAAAGGTGATGCTTACGGGGAAAAATGGTTCTGGCAAAAGCACCTTCCTGCGTATCCTTATTGGCGAGTTGACACCAGCGACCGGCAAAGTGGTGACCGGCGAGACCACCCGAATAGGCTATTTTGCCCAGTCGGGAATAAAGTTTGAAAAAGATCAGCCGATTCTGGATTTTATCCGGGATATTGCGGAGGGCGTATATTACACCCAAAAGGAATATCTCAGCGCAGCCGAACTGCTCCGCCGGTTTGACTTTCCCCCGGCGCGGCACATGGAATATATTTCCCGCCTCTCAGGCGGTGAAAAAAAGCGGCTCTATCTTCTGTCGGTTCTGATCCGAAAACCCAATGTGCTGATTTTGGACGAACCTGGCAATGATTTGGATATTCCTACCTTGGAAAAACTGGAAGAATATCTGTTGCACTTCCCTGGCACTTTGATTATGGTGACGCATGACCGAAGGATGATGGAACGCCTGGCCGATACCACATTCCTCTTTAGGGGAAAGGGGGTTGTTGAAGTTTTCCCCGGAGCCTACATCAAGGAAAAGAATAGCCCCACTTTGCCCTCGTCTCCCGGGAAAGAAGCCCGGATTTCAAAGTCCGAAGAACGCAGGGAACCGGTGCGCAAGAAACTAGGACTTTCGTACAAGGAACAAAAGGAACTGGCCCAGTTAGAAAAAGAAATTCCAGAGCTGGAGGCTGTTTTACATCAAATGAATCTCCAATTGACTGAAGGGGGCCTGCCTTTTCAGGAGCTCAACGCCACCCTTGCACGGCTGGAAGCTTTGAGCCGCAGTGTGGAAGAAAAAACGCGTCGGTGGTTTGAATTAGAGGAAAAGCGCAATGCTGACGCTGCGTCTAAACAACTACAATAAAAAATTATAGAAAGAGCAGTCCCGAGCTTAACGGGTTTGACGCCCGTTGGATTCTGCGTTTTCGGGCTTAGGCAGGAGCGCTTTGCGCGAAAGTTTGAATTTTCCGGTTTTTTCGTCGGTGCCGATAAGTTTTACTTTCACCACCTCCCCTACTTTCACCACATCGTCCGCGCTGTTCACGCGTTTCCAGTCCAGTTCCGAAATGTGACAGAGGCCCTGCTTTCCGGGTAAAAATTCAATAAAAGATCCGAAAGCCACATTGGATACCACACGGCCTTCATAAGTTTCACCGATTTCCGGTACAGCGACGATGGCCCGGATGCGCCGTAGGGCGCCTTCGATGGCTTCGGCAGTTTCTCCGGCAATTTCCACCACCCCTTTTCCATCGACTTCGTCAATGACGATGGTGGTCCCCGTGGTGTTTTGGATATCCTGTATCATTTTTCCGCCGGGGCCTATCACTTGCCCGATCATATCCCGTGGAATTTCAATCTTTACAATGCGCGGAACAAAGGGCTTAAAGTCTTCGCGGGGCTTGGGCAAAGCCGCGTTCATTTTTTCCAGAATAAACAAACGGCCTCGACGCGCCTGTTCCAAGGCTTCCGACAAAATGTCGAAACTCAGTCCATTCACTTTAATGTCCATCTGGCAAGCCGTAATGCCTTTTTGGGTGCCGCAAATCTTAAAATCCATATCGCCCAGATGGTCTTCGTCCCCTAAAATATCGGACAACACAGCATAGCGACCGTCCGATCCTGTGATCAACCCCATGGCAATGCCGGCAACATGTTCACGAATTTTGATACCGGCATCCATGAGGGCCAAAGATCCTGCACACACCGTAGCCATGGAAGAGGAACCGTTGGATTCCAAGATATCGGAAACCACCCTCACGGTGTAAGGATTGTCCACCACTTCTTCCACGAGCGGATACAAAGCCCTGAGCGCCAAATTGCCATGGCCGATTTCGCGCCGGCTGACCCCTCGGATAGGTTTAACTTCACCAGTGGAGAAGGGAGGAAAATTGTAATGCAGGAAAAAGCGCTGCGTGCCTTGATGCAAGGCCAAATCAATAATTTGTTCGTCGAGCTTGGTGCCCAACGTAACGGTGGTCACCGACTGGGTTTCGCCCCGGGTGAAAAGCGCCGAACCATGAGCGGCGGGCAAATAATCAGGTACAATGTAGAGGCTGCGTATTTCATCTAAAGAGCGGCCATCCATCCGGCGCCGGGTATCCAACACAGCCTGCCGGGCCGCCTCCCATTCCAGCTCCCCCAGATAACGACCTATCAGTCCAGCTTTCAAAACATACTCTTCTTCAGGAAGCTGAGCGATGAATTCCTCTTTGATGCTTTTTAATTGATTTTTTCGATCCTTTTTTGAAGCGTTTCCTGAGGTAAAAACTTCATAAAACCTTGGATACACTTTTTCCCTCATGAGCGCCAGCAGGGATTCATCCTGCTCGGCCGGTGGGATGGGGCGCTTGGTGCGGGCCTTTTCCACTTGAGCCGCCAGTTCCTTTTGGGCCTTCACTTGGCCCTGAATGGCTTTATGTGCAACGCGCAGGGCTTCCACCAACTCTCCTTCGGATACTTCGCGGGCTTCTCCTTCCACCATCACAATATCCTGTTCTGTGCCGGCCACAATGAGGTCAAGACGGGCTTCTGCCAACTGAGGCTGAGAGGGATTGATTTGATAATTTCCATCCGGGAACAAAGCCACCCGTACTTCCGAGACAGGACCATTAAATGGGATGTCCGAAACGGCGATGGCCGCCGATGCTGCAAGACAAGCCAGGGCATCGGGCGGAGTGTTTTTGTCGGCCGAAATGAGATTTACAAATATTTGGGTTTCGTTTTGGTATGTTTCCGGAAAAAGCGGACGGAGAGCCCTGTCTATGAGTCTCGAGATAAGGATTTCATTATCGGAGGGTCGGGCTTCTCTTTTGAAAAAACCTCCGGGAATACGCCCAGCCGCTGCAAATTTTTCCCTGTATTCCACGGTGAGGGGAAAAAAATCCACACCGGTTTTCGGTTCTGGGGCAGACACCACGGTGGCCAATAGCATGGTGTTGCCATGTTTTAAAAGAACAGCGCCATCGGCTTGGCGGGCCAGCAATCCCGTTTCCAAAACGATGGGCACGCCAGAATCTGTGTCTATAGTGACGGACTTGATATCAAACTGGCTCATGGGCCAAAAAAAAGTTAAGTATTAATTATAAAAAAAGCAAACCCGGTTTGGTTTGCCTTTAAAAAATTTTTATTTACGGATTTCCAGATCTTTAACGACTTTCCTGTAACGTTCAATATCCACTTCCTTCAGATAATTCAGAAGCTTTTTTCTACGGCTCACCATGAGGATGAGCGAGCGTTCGGTGGCCAAGTCTTTGGGGTTGGCTTTAAGATGCCGGGTGAGTTGCTCAATCCGTTCGGTGAGGAGGGCTGCCTGCACCTCCGGGGAACCGGTGTTTTCAACTTTTCCGCCAAATTTTTTGATGATTTCTTTTTTCTTTTCTGGAGCTAAAGGCATGATATATCAATTTTTAAGCCTGCAAAGATAATGAATTAGGAGGAATTATGACCTGTGTCCGTCGTATTTCCATTTCAGATACAAAGCGCCCCAGGTAAAGCCTCCGCCAAACGCCGCCAATATTAGGTTATCGCCTCGGCGAAGAGCCTGTTCATAATCGTTGAGACAGAGAGGAATGGTGCCGGCCGTGGTGTTACCGTATTTTTGAATGTTGAGCATCACGCGTTCTTCGGGCAGGCCCATACGTTCGGCGGCAGCATCAATAATCCGTTTGTTGGCTTGGTGTGGCACCAACCAGTGCACATCTTCGGCTTTCAGTCCATTACGTTGCATCACTTCGTAGCAGACTTCGGCCATATTGACTACCGCGAATTTGAAAACAGCCTGACCCTCCTGATACACGTAGTGTTGGTTCTCAAGAAAATTTCTGATGGTGACCGGGAAGGCTGAGCCTCCTGCTTTTTTGTGGAGGTATTTGCATCCAGTGCCGTCGGAATGCAGTTTGAAATCCAGCAGGCCATATCCTTCTTGGTCAGGTTCGAGCAGCACAGCCCCGGCTCCGTCACCAAAAATCACGCAGGTCGTACGGTCTGAATAATCAATGATGGAGGACATTTTATCCACGCCCACCACCACCACCTTTTTGTACGCACCGGTTTCCACAAATTGTGCAGCTGTGGCTAAAGCAAAAATGAATCCGGAGCACGCTGCATTGATGTCGTAACTCAACACCTGCCGCAGCCCCAAAGCAGCGGACACAATATTGGCCGTAGCTGGGAAGGTGTAATCCGGGGTCACCGTGGCGCACAGCAGCATATCCACCTCCTGCGGGTCGGTGCCGGTCTTGTGGAGCAATTTTTTAACCGCTTCAATGGCCATGGCACTGGCCCCTTTATTTTTTCCCTTCAGAATTCGGCGTTCTTTTATTCCAGTGCGGCTTGTGATCCACTCATCGCTGGTGTCCACCATCTGGGAAAGTTCCTCATTAGTGAGGATGTAATCCGGCACGTAACCGCTGACCCCTGTAATGGCTGCCCGGATTTTGGAGATCATGAAAGCAGGGCTTCCCGAATTTTTATGTGCAATTGCGCGGCTGCAATGTCACGGGTCTGAAAGATCATGTTGGCTACAGCCCGTTCGTTGCTAATGCCATGACCAATAACCACGGCGCCGTTGACCCCAAGCACAGGAGAACCCCCTTGGTTCTCATAATTAAACCGGCTCAGGTAGGGGTGGCGAAAGCCTAGACGATGCACCAGCCCAATGAGGGTTTCACTCAGCTTTAGAATGATATTCCCGGTGAAACCGTTGCACACATACACGTCGGCGACATCTTGAAAAAGTTTGTCCGGTTCTGTATTTCCGATAAAAAAAACACGTGGGTCGCCGGCGAGGAGTTTGTGGGCGGCCTTCGTGAGTTCGTTGCCTTTTTCAGGTTCTTCGCCAATATTTATCAAACCTACCCGAGGATTTTCAATCTTCCATAGATGACGTGCATAAGCAGCTCCCAGAAGGGAAAAATCCACCAAATTTTCGGGTTTGCTATCGGCGTTGGCCCCTATATCCAGGATGATGGCATCCCTGCAATCCGGTCGGGGAACTAGGGTCATGAGGCAAGGTCTGACGCTTTCCATCACAGTGCCCAGCACCACCACCGCGGCGCCAAAAATGGCACCGGTGTTGCCGGCAGAAGCAAAGCCATGGATTTTCCCGGATTTCAGATATTTCAAGCCGGTCACTATGGAAGAATTGGGCTTAGAAGCCACAGCCCGCATGGGGGAATCACCCATTTCAATGATGTCCGGAGTGTGAACCGGGGTCACTCTGTGACGCAGAGGAAAATCCTTCAAAAAAGGACTCATAATGGTTTCGTCCCCAAAGAGCGTGATGCCCAGGCTTTCGTCTTTTTCCAAAGCCAGAGCTAACCCTTGGAGATTGCATTCGGGCGCGTGGTCGCCTCCAAAGAGGTCGAGACCTATCTCAAACGTCATGCTCCTGCGGGCTTCCCTTCGGCAAAGAGGCGGCCGGCGTAGTAAATGTTGCCGTCCACTTCATAGGCTGTGTGGCGGCGATGAACCACGCCTGTGCTGGCGCAAACGGATAACGTGGGAAGTCCGGCTTTGTAATGAGTACGGCGTTTTCTACTGCGGGTTTTACTGTGGCGTCGTTTTGGATTAGGCATACTATTATAAAATAAAAAGTAATACAGATGGATTAATTCCCAATAGAAATATCCTTTAATTTTTCAAGAACTTGCAAATCGCAAGGTTTTGGAACCATTTCCTCCGTGCAGGTGAATCTTTGGGGTAAAACCTGCATCAGCAAATCGGAAAAAACAGGGGTTAAATCCATAGATACCTCGCCCTTATGGAGCCATAAAAGATTAGGATCATCATCGGAAGGCGGAGCATCGGACCAAAATTTTACGATGTACAAATCGTTTTTTTCTTCCGCAAGTGGGAGCATTTTAAGGCAACGGGAACAGGCCATTTCGCCCTGAACCTTCACGTCCACTTGAAGTTCTAAAAAACTGGGATGGCGGGTTAAAACAGTCTGTGCCGCCGCGGATTGAATGTGGGCAGAGGGATCCAGAGATAGCGATTCCAGAAAGTCGGCGGAAAATTCAAAGAGATCCGTTTGCGGCTTTATGGAATGACCGGAAATATCAAGATAATATGAACCGGGCTTTCTGGACATGGGGGCGCAAAAATAAAAAAAGTACCCGGAAACGGATACTTTATTCACGCATTAAAAAATGAGAGCTATTCTAAGATGGCGCGTTGAGAAATAACATTTTGGGCGTTGTACATAACATCCACCCGGGTGTTACCCTTTTGATAGCGAATGCGGTATCCGACTTGCCCGAAAGCATCGGTATAGGATGCCGATTCTACGATGTTGCTTTCGCCAAATCTTTGGGAGGCGTCCATACGAACCTGTTGGGGAAGTTGAGAAAAAGGCAGCACAACATCCTCCCTCAGAAAAGTACCGTCTTCCTTGAAAGCCGCCTTAATGTTTTGTCCGTTTTTCACAAACGCTGCCAAATACATGCCCGTGGCTTTTTCCCAAGTGGGCTGGACTGCATGGTACTTAGAGGAGAAAGCATTGGCCACAGAGGCCGGCGGATCAATAGCCCATGAATAAACAGGGACTAAAAACAAAAAAGACAGGAAAGAATAAAAAATTTTAGATATCATACTCAGATACTGAGATAATATTTCGAAGTGAAAGGTTGCATTTTTTCAAATCAACCTTCTTTCTTAGCTGCTTTTTTGTATTTATTCATGAACTTATCCACGCGGCCGGCTGTGTCAACGAATTTCATTTTGCCCGTGTAGAAAGGATGGGACAGGCTGGAAATTTCCAATTTGTAAAGAGGATATTCCTTACCATCAGAAAAGGTGGTAGTTTCTTTGGTGGGCACACAGGAACGCGTAAGGAATTCCGTGTTGGTGGACATATCCCTGAACACCACAAAACGATAATTCTCAGGATGAAGACCTTTTTTCATAATCAAGACAGACCGCAAAAGTACAATTTTTTAGTTTTTATGCAAAACGGAGAGCGATGTTTCCAGAATGGGCTGATGGTAATCTTTCAAGAAAGACAGCCAGTCTGATACAGAGAGATTAATAATCCGGCTTTCAGGAGAAATATGGCGACATTGTGCGGCTGGGATCCAATGAAGCTTATCGGCCTCAAAAATTGGAATAAGATGTCTCGGAGCCAGACTTACGCTGTTTTCCCGGGCCCATGTCTCTACGGTTCGAAACAGCTTGTCTTTTGAACACCCAGTTGTGGCTGAGAAAGCTTCATCGACCAGCACCATGAGAATTTGCTGGTGTAACAATATCGCATAAGCCTGGAGTGCATGCCCATGGGCTTCCCAACGTGATAAAAAATTTTCAATATTTCCTAAAAGTGAGGTTTCTTCAAATTTGTTTAAGGTTCGTGAGAATGGAAAGCAGAAGATGCTGGGATTGCGCCCTTTCAAGGCTTCCTCTGCTTCTTCAAGAGACTGAAAAACAATAGGATTCCCCATATTCTAATTTTTGCTTTCAGATTCAGGGATGGGGGCTGCAGCTTCTGCCAGAATTTCAGCAAGATCGGCCACGCGGATGTGTTCCTCTTTTTCGAAATGTTTAACCCCGTCGGACAACATGGTTTTGCAAAAAGGACATCCCACGGCAAGGATATCGGGATGCACGCGCAAGGCTTCTTCGGTGCGCTCAATATTCACTTCCTTTAGGCCTTTTTCCGCTTCCTTGAACATTTGGGCGCCGCCGGCCCCGCAACATAAAGCCCGTTGGCCATGGCGTTCCATTTCTTCAATATTCTGAAAAACTTTTCGAATTACGGCTCTGGGCGCCAGATATTCCCCATTGGCACGACCTAAATAACAAGGGTCATGAAATGTCACTTTTTTGCCTTTGAAAACCTCTTCACGGATTCGAATGCGGCCTTCATCCAATAACTTCTGAAGAAACTGGGAGTGATGGAAGACTTCGTAATGCCCGCCTAAGGCAGGATATTCATTCTTGAGGGTGTTGAAGCAATGTGGACACGCGGTGACTATGGTGCGGATATTGTACCCGTTCAACACTTGAATGTTTTGGAGGGCCATCATTTGAAACAGAAATTCATTGCCGGCCCGCCGTGCGGGGTCGCCCGAACAGGATTCCTCCTGTCCGAGAATAGCCCATTCAATCCCAGCCTGCGTCAGTAAAGAGGCCAGAGCTTTGGAAACTTTTTTGGCTTTATCATCAAAACTGCCGGCGCAGCCCACCCAAAAGAGGACTTCCGGGGACTTGCCTTCAGCGGCCAGCTCTGCTACGGTCTTAATTTGCATTTTCTAATTCTAATTATTACGATTCATAAATCCAGTTCGCCCGATCGGCCGGGGAAAATTGCCATGGGGCGCCGTTGTTTTCCACATTTGAAAACATAGCGTTGAGCGCGGCCGGGGCGGCAGAAGATTCCATCACCAGGGAGCGACGGAGGTCCACAATCACCGACACAGGGTCAATATTGACAGGACAGGCTTCCGCACACGCGTTGCATGTGGTGCAGGCCCACAGCTCCTCCGGCGTAATGTAATCTCCCAGAAGTTTTTTGTTGTCGGTGTAGTGCGGTCCATGTTTTTCGCGGAGCCGCCCTAATTCTTCCATCCTGTCCCGGACAGACATCATGATTTTCCGGGGAGAAAGAAGCTTACCTGTCAGATTGGCCGGACATTCAGAGGTGCAGCGGCCACATTCGGTGCAGGAATAAGCGTCCAAAAGCTGTTTCCAGGTAAGATCTGTGACGTCCTTGGCGCCAAAAGAAGGCATCGTGTCTGAAGAGGCTGAATCCGGTTGGGCCTGGGGATCCAGCATCATCCGAACTTCTTTAAGGACATTTTCATCGAGCGGCAACTGGCCTTTGGGTTCCAACTTGGAATAAAAGGTGTTGGGGAATGCCAGGATAATGTGAAAATGCTTTGAATGGGGCAAATAATTCAAAAAAGCCAGAATACCCAAGATATGGCCCCACCAGCAGAACCGCTCCAGGAAAACCAGGCCGGCCTCGGACCACCCCGCAAAAAGCGGCTGAAGCCCTGCGCTCACCGGAAAAGCCCCGGCGCGTATATAATGATCCACCCCCCGGGTTTGCAGCACACCATCGGCGGCATTCATGGTAAGAAACAGAGTCATTAAAATAATCTCTGTGGCCAATATGATCACCGCGTCCCGGGAAGGCCAGCCTTTCAAATCGCCGGTGGGCTTGAGGCGCTGTACTTGCCCGCCATACCGGCGGATCAGAAACACCAAACACGCCACGATAACGCCCGCGGCCAAAATTTCAAAGCTTCCGATTAAAACATCATACAAGCGGCCCAAATAGGGTGCAAAAAGCCTGTGAGAGCCCAGCAGACCGTCGAGAACGATTTCTAATACCTCAATATTGATGATGATGAAGCCTAAGTAAATGATCACGTGCATCACACCCGCCAATGGCCTGCGCACCATCTTGCTTTGTCCGAGAGCCACCAGCGCCATGATTTTCAATCTTTCCGGCAGCCGGTTGTTGAGGTTTAAGGGCCGACCCATTCGAATATTTCGAATAATACGGCGCATTTGCCATGCGAAATACCCGGACCCGGCCAGGAAACACATAAGAAAAAGAATATTGGGAAGATATTTCATGGTTGCGGGATACATTATGAAAACAACTACCTGTTTCCTTTGGTTGAAGATGTGGACCGGGACTTTCTGCCAAACAAAGTTACGGTAATATATTCCCCCGGCCTATTTTTAATAGCCTCCAGCAAAGCATTGAGGGACACCAAAGTACTGTCCAAATCATTGTAGAGGTCTGGACTTGAAATAAGCCGCCCCATCGTGCCTTCCTGCGAACGGACTTGAACGATGAGTGAGTCCAGATGGGCGGCTGTGCTGGCCAAACGTTTACCCAAAAGACCAAAAGGTATCTGCCGAAGACTATCAGATGCAGCCTCCATATTGGTGAGCAGAGAGGATAATTTTTTGTTGTTGTTTTTCAAATTTCCTGTAAAAGCCTCCACGTGGGCTACGATTTGGGAAATTTTCCCTTTTTCAGCGCTGATAAGACCGCGCAAATCTTCGGTAAGTGCCACCACGTTGTCTATAACCGTGCGAATGCCGGCCAAGCCCGTAGTGATGTTTTTCATGCCCTTTTCATCAAAAACTTCTTTGAAAGCAACAATTATCGTATCCACGGAGCCCAGGAGGTTTTCTACCTTCACCTTGAGAGGCGCAAGCATTTCATTAACCTGCTCACTGAGGCCCTGTTCCATCTGGGCATTCAGGGTATCGCCCGGCGCTAAATATTCTGAGGATTTTCCCATGATGATCGCCACTTCACGCGATCCTAGAAGGTCGCTGCTGCGAATGCGTGCTTTGCTGTCTTTGGGGATGCGAAAGTCTGAGTTTTCCACACGCAATTCCACCAACAGATGGCCTTGGGGGCGGCCCGGCAAATACTCGATGCGGGAAACTTTACCTATTTTATATCCGTACGCTTTAACGGGGTTGGAAACCATCAGGCCATTGATGTCATCATAAACAGCGTAATAAAAATCCGCTGGGGAGAATATATTGCGGCCTTTCAAAAAATTAAACCCCCAGATGGCCCCCGAAAGAGCCAGAACGATGACCAGGCCAATGCGGAATTCTCGAGAGAATTTCAAGGTGTAGGCGCTGCGGGCAATATTAATCTTTTTTTTGTTGCAAGAGAGCTATGGCCATGGATGCCGTGGTTTTATTTCCCTCCGAAAATCCCACGATAAAGGCGTCCTTATAGCCATATTGCATCAATAAGGAACGGCGCTTTTCAGCCTCCGAAAGACTGAGAAGCCGCCCCGAAAAAAATTTGGTCATGCTGTTTTCTTCCATAGAAAAAACTTCCGGGATATGGCGAAAAGTGGGCGGCATGGAACGCTTACCCGGTAGGGCGGAGAACTGTACGCTCAAGAAAACTTTTGGAAGCGGATGGGCCTCTGAGGGAGGAGCTGCCACACTATCCAAGGATCCCGCTGCATCACTGGAAGAAGCAGAAAGGTTTACGGGCGGAGGGTCCTCCCTGCGCGCTGATAATTTTTCAGGGAGCGGCTTTTTTTCTATTTCGCTTTTGTATTCTGCGAAAGCCCGAAAGATGGCCTCAGCCATCAATTCCTGATTCCGCCTGTCGGCCAAAAATGCTTCTTCCTGTTTATGGGTGAGAAACCCGGTTTCGATCAAAACAGAAGGCATGGCTGTGTACACCAGCACGAGGAAGCCGGCTTGCTTCACCCCCCGGTCCATGCGGCCGGCTAAAGTGCGGAAATTCTTCTGACATTTTGCCGCGAAAAGAAGGCTTCGGTTTAAAAAGGTATTTTGTATCAGCGAAAATATAATCGATCCCTCCGGAGAATTAATATCAAAACCCATGTAATTTTCCTTGTAATTGTCCTCTAAAAGAATGGCTTCGTTTTCACGCTTGGCCACAGCCAGGTTGGTGGCGCTCCGGTGCAAGCCCAAAGCGTAGGTTTCGCTGCCATGGGCTTCCGGACTTCCGGCATTGCAATGAATGCAAATGAACAAATCTCCGTGGGCTTCATTGGCGATGCGGGCACGGTTGTGTAATTCTACGAATACATCCGTTTTCCGGGTATACACCACCTTCACATCCGGATAATGGGTTTCAATCAAAGCACCTAAGGCCAGACCGATTGCCAGGGCCACATCCTTTTCGCGGGCCGAAGCCCCATGGCAGCCAGGATCTTTTCCCCCGTGCCCCGGATCGATCACCACCACATCCACTTTCTCTTGCGACAGCCAGGCCTTACCCAATTCCACGGGCACACTGCCCTCCCCCACCCGTTCCGGATAGAGAAAACCTGGCACCAGAAGGCCCAAGGCCACCGCAATGGCCAGTCGGTGTTTGCTATTTTTGGGCCTGTAATCCAACATTCCAAAATTATTTTTCTTTAGCCTGGCGATATTGAGAGTTGTCCGGAATTTTTTGAGCATCCTGCTTTTAATAACAGGAATAGCTGTTAAAAATTATGCTCAAGCACCGGACAGCCTGCGTTTGAACATTCGTCAGAATTTGAAAAATGAACTTCAACGGGACAGCGCAGCCCTCTTGCGTTCAGATTCTCTACAAGGTCCATTAGGCGCGTCGGTGCCTGAGCCCAAAGACACGCCTACGGTCACCAAAGCCGCCTCTCCCTTGGCCCATCCCGTGCAATATGAGGCCCGGGACTCCATCGTAATGTCTTTGGATCCCAAAAAAATTTATCTCTATCGGGAGGCCCATATTCAATACGAGTCGCTGGATCTTAAGGCCTATTATATCGAAGTGGATTTAGACCGCAAAGAATTGTATGCACGGGGCTTGTGGGACAGCCTTTCCGGCGCCTGGCAACAACGGCCGCTATTCACCGACAAAGACAAAACGTTTGATGCGGATGAGCTCCGGTACAATTTTGAAACCCGGCAAGGGTTGGTGACCCGCATTTTCACCAAAGAGGGCGAAGGCTACCTGCATGGGGACCGGGTGAAGTATAAGCCGGAGCGATATAAACAGGATACGACTGAAGTGGTGTATGTGCGGCGTGGGAATTATACCACCTGCAATGCGCCACATCCGCACTTTGGAATTCGGGCCGGCAAAATCAAAGTCATTCCCAGAAAGCGCGTGATCACCGGGCCGGCTGTTTTTGTGGTGGAAGATATTCCCACGCCTCTGGCCGTGCCATTTGGTTTTTTCCCAAGCCAGGAGGAGCGCACATCCGGTATTCTGTTCCCGCAATATGGCTTTCAGGCCACGACAGGTTTTTTTCTGCGTGAAGGCGGTTACTATTGGGCCGTATCCCCGAAGGTGGATTTCAAATTTTTGGGAAGCCTTTTCACCAACGGAAGCTGGGCTTCGGGCGTGGCCTCCGACTACAAAATCCGCTACCGCATGTCGGGCAGTCTGGGATTTAATTACGCCCGCACCATACAAGGCAACGATCCCAAAATACAAAGCGAATTCGCACGGGCCAACGAGTGGCGCTTTCGCTGGACGCACAATCAGGATCCTAAGGCCCTTCCAGGTTTAAGTTTTCGGAGCGATGTGAATGTGGTGACCGCAGGTTACAATAAATTCAACCAGTTTGACATCACCAATTTTATTCAAAACACCTTTACTTCCACATTGGCCCTAGGCTATGCCATCCCGCGAACACCATTTCAGATCCAGGCCAACCTGCGCATGGATCAAAACACCAGTACCCGTCTTCTCAATTTAAACTTGCCGGAAATAGTCTGGACCACCAACCGCTTCTTCCCTTTTAAAAGCCGTAAGCCGCGGCCTTCCCGATGGTGGCGCGATATGTATGAAGGCCTGGGCATTCTGCATCGCACCGAATTTGGCAATCGGATTTCTTTGTCGGATACCCTTTTCAGCCGACACATCCGCACCCTTTTTGCAGGGTACACCATCAATGGTATCCGCCATACCCTTGAGGCCGCCACCACCGTGAAAATGTTTCGCTATATCAGCCTGGTTCCCACTTTTCGCTACAACGAAATTTGGAACTTCCGGAAAAGGCTGCAGTATTTCGATCCTTTCGAGAATGTCACGGCGGTGGATACCCTTCGGGGGTTTTACACCGGACGCACCCTCAGCGCCACCCTGAATGCCAATACCAATCTGTTCGCTTTTTTCAGTTTTAAAAAAGGCCGCGTCAAAGGTTTGCGCTACATGCTTCAACCCACTTTAGGTTTTAGTTATGCGCCCTACGTCAGCACAATGGTGAGCGCATATTCAGGGCCGAACGGTTCCCTCCAGCGTTACGATCCTTTTCAGGGGGTGGGCATTTTTGGAGGGGCGAGCCAGGCCGGCACAGGTGCCCTCACTTTTTCTCTGAACAACAATCTGGAAATGAAGATGGCGCCCCGCAAAGACAGCGGACAGGGTGATCTCAAGCTGAAAATCATTGAATTTTTAGGGTTAAACGGTTCTTACAACTTTTTTGCGGATTCTTTTCAGCTCAGCCCCTTCAATATTCAGACCCGGAATACGTATTTGAAAGGCCGGCTGAGCACGGTTTTTTCAGCTGTTCTGGATCCGTATGCCATTGAACAAATGCCCACCGGGGCTTTCGTGCGCCGTCCTTTTTTTGAATTCGAAAGAAACAGACGCCTTGCCCGACTAACCAGCCTGACTTTCAACTTAAATTTTTCCCTGGTCGGAAAACCAGGAAAACGACCACAGACCCCGGCACCCTCCCCAAATTCGGCTTTGGCTGAAGAGTGGGCTTTCATTCTGAACAATCCCGGCGAATTTGTGGATTTTGGTATCCCGTACAACTTGTCTTTGGGCTACGTGCTTTCGTACTCCCGCCCTCTTCAACAGGTCACTCTCTCGAACATTCTCACGGTATCCGGCGATGTACGGCTGACGCCCAACTGGAAATTGGATTTCAGGAGCGCCTATGACTTTGTTCAAAAAAAATTCTCACCATCGGCCACTTCATTGGGTTTGAGTCGGGACTTGCACTGTTGGCAAATGGACTTTCAATGGATTCCATTTGGCACTTTAGCCAGTTATGTATTCACATTGAGGGCTAAATCTGCCCTGCTTCAGGATTTGAAACTCAACCGACGGCGCGGGTGGGTGCCGGTGAGTAATTAAGGACGCCACACCGGAAGCCGGCAGCGAAGGGCTTTGTTTTGGAAGCGGGCTTCGAGGATATAGACTCCGGGCGCCAGATTTTCCAGATGCACCAAAGAGGCTTCCCCGGAATGTAAGACCTGAAGGTTTCGTATAAGACTGCCCCTTAGGTCATACACGTGGATGGAAGCCTCCGGCCAATCGGCGGGAATTTTTAAAAAAACCTGTCCAAAAGCCGGCAGAGGGAAAGCTAAAAGCCCGTTCCCACCACTTTCGGAATCTGAGAGGCCTGTGTTGTCGATCACCTTTACCGTTACGGTATCTCGCGCACTGGAGCAAGCTCCCAACTTAAATTCCACATAATATTGGGTGGTTTGATACAGCTTGGGCGTGAGAAAAACCGGTCCGGTGGCCACCGGACTTCCTCCCGTGGGGGAAATGTACCAGTAAGTCTGGGCGCCGGGCGGTTGCTGAACTATGAGGGTCACCTGCTGGCCGATGTAGATGGTGGTATCTGTTCCCAGTGGTTTGGCTGGGGCCGGCAGCACCATCACAAGGATGGAGTCCACAAGAGTGTCACCACACACATTACTGAAGTCAATGATCACATGGTAATATCCGGATTGATTAGATTGAATATTTGGAATAATGGGGTTTTGTGCCGTACTGATGTAATTGTTGGGGCCGGACCACTGGTAGGCGTTGGCTCCGTTGGGTAAGGCCGTGAATTGAACGGTGGCCCCCACACAAGCCGAAGCAGGGCTCACACTGGCTTGTGCCTGGAGGGTTCCGCATTCGAGAAAATGCACTAAAAAACCATCAAAAAGTCCACCTCCGAAATAGGGCTGGAAGCTCAAGGGCGTGGAGACCGTGCCATCGAAGGCCGAACCGGTCTGTCCATTCATAAAATATCGGTTGGTCGCATCCACAGCCACCCGGACATCATATTCGTCGGACATGCCGCCGTAGTAGGTGCCATAGAGGCGCTGCCCTGTGGTATCGAAAATGCTCAAATAGGCATCATAGCCCCCCATATACTGAGTTTGAAACCCGTCCGATGTACTGATTCCATTGTTGGAATTGGTGTATCCGGCCATGAGAATTTTGCCGTTGGGCGCGAAAGCGCAACTGAGGCCGTAATCCTCGTTGCTGCCGCCGTAGTAGGTGCCCCATAGGCGGTTGCCGGAAGCGGAGAAGCAATTCAGAAAGGCATCGGCTCCTGAAAGTGTCGGGTTAAAAGTCCCCGAGGTTGAAATATTAGTAGCCGAATGGGTGTACCCAGAGACCACAATCCGGTCCAAGACGCCAGAATAATGGACTCCATAACCGATATCGGGGCCGGCGCCTCCCAGATAACTACTCCAAAGGCGCGACCCGGTGGCATTAAATTTGGCCACAAAAGCATCCCCTCCTCCTCCATAGCTTGTTTGATGCGCGCCAAAACTCACCATATTGTTGGTGGAATTTGTGCGACCGACGAAGTAAATGTTCCCCAACCCATCCGATGCACATCCATAGGCCATGTCATTGCCTGTGCCTCCGAGATAGGACCCCCACAGCAAACTTCCATTACCAGAAAAGCGGGCCACCACAGCGTCAGTATTGCCTCCCGGGAGGTGTTGATGGGCGCCTAATGTGCTTATCAGGTTAGAGGAGGTCGTTTCTCCCACAACAAAGGGCTGACCCGCCGGGTCCAAGGCACAATGCCATGCAATATCTTTTCCGTGGCCGCCGTAGTAAGTTCCCCAAAGGCGGAGGCCGGAGCTGTCCAACTTCACCACAAACATATCTTCAGGCCCGCGCAGGCTGTCCTGGTGCGTGCCGGGCGTTGCTATACCGCTGGCCGAAGCTGTGTGCCCCACGACATAGATTTGTCCTTGAGTATTCACGGCGCAGGCAAAGGCTTCCTCGTCCGCCGGCCCTCCTATATAGGTGGCCCACCTCAGCTGCCCGTCTGAAGAAAATTTTGCCACGAAGGCATCTCCGCCGGCGTATAGGGCACCAGGACCCCCGCCCGAAGTGCCGCCAAAAGTGGTTTGAAAAGCGCCGCTGGTGGCGATTTGAGAAACCGACAAAGTGTATCCTGCCACAATAACATGGCCTTGGTTGTCCGTGGCACTATGAAATATACTTTCATATCCAGAACCCCCAAAGAAGGTGCCCCACATGCGTATGGGAGGGTCGATCACCACAGGTTCCTCCGGCCGGCATGCGCCCAACTTTAAACGAATTACAGGTCCCGAAACTTCCCAGCCACAGGCCACAGGATCTGTGCCCTGCACGGCCACAGGCGCCGCCTCCACAATGTCGCCCAGGGGCGTACGCAGCACCAATTCGCCGGACTCGCTTACAAAAGGCTGAGCGCCTCTGGAGTACAGCCGGATATCTTCTACGGCTGCAGGCTTATCTAAAAGCCAATCGGTTTCCAACTCCTGACCTTGATTAGAATACATCCTCAAATGAACCCCGTTATAAATATTGGATATCAGAATTTCCTGGTATCGTGGGACCCCCAGAGCAGGCTGCCGCCCTTTTGCCACATGATAATAGTTTCGTGTACCGGCCTGGATTTTTCGGGCATAGATCTGATCTTCATGAATTCGGGCGCCCAACCATTCCAATTCCACTCTTTGAATCTTTCCGGAGGGCTGAACAGGAATCTCGTAAGGTCGGCGGGCAGTTCGATTTTCAGGTGTAAACTGCACTTGAAAGAAGCTCAACCCTTTTGGACCTATAGCCACGTGAAATCCGCGGGCCACACCCATGTAAAAAACATCGGGACGGTCTTTTCCGTTCTGATCAAAGATTTGGCCTTTATTGGGTTCAAAACCTGCAAAAACTTCCCTTGGAGCCTCTTGGCCCGGCGGATGGGAATTGGCCGAGAAAACCCAAGAAAAATGGGTGGATACGAGGAAAAACAAAACCAGTATCCTGGTGAAGTTAGGCAAAAAACTGGCCTTGAATGCTCTATGAAGTTTTAAATATCCATACCAAAGAATCATGCGGTCCTAAAATTAGGACGACAAAATTAAAATATATTTGCTAATTGCTTAAAAATGCAACAGAAAAAGAGAGGTCTAGTAATATCTCCAGCAATTAAAACCCTGAGAAAAAAATCAATTTTTCTCAAATGTTAAATAGTCCGTACCACCGCCTCCACCGCTTTCATCTACGAGTTCTATTTGCGATGAGGTGTAGGATTTGATGTGCCAATCGTCATTAAGGTCTTCAAACTCATTAGTCAGGTTGAAATGAATGTTAAAATGCAGGTCGTCTTTTGAATCATCCTGGCTGTTGCTGTCCGTGATGGACCATGTGCCGCTGTAATTCACCAGGCCATTGGAAGCCAGCAAATTGCCCGAGCTTTGAAAGGTGAAATTAAATCCTGTAAAATGATAGGTTTCATCCGTCCCGCTATCGTTAAAATAAGTGATGCGCCAAGTGCCACTCTGAACTGTATTTTGCAGAGCCTCCTGGGTTTTGTTTTTATCTTTTTTGCAAGAAGTAAAAAGAAAAACACCTGGGATCAAAAAACACAGGTAAAAATGGTTGTGATAGATTTTTGGAGGGCGTCGCATTGGATTTTATTTTGAAAACAAAGATACTTTTGGTTGGAAAGAGTTCTGATTGTTTTTTTGAGTTGTGACATTCAAGGAGCTTAGAAGCATTATTCTTCAAAAGAAAAGTTTTTTATGTGTTGGCCTGGATCCGCAATGGGATAAGCTCCCTGCATCCGTCCTTCGGCACGACAGTCCGCTTTTTGAATTTTGCCGGCGCATTGTGGAGGCCACCGCACCCTATGCGGTGGCCTATAAAATCAACACCGCCTTTTATGAAGCCCATGGCGCTGAAGGTTGGGAAGCGTTAGAACGCCTTCAGGCTTTTATCGGACCCTCTTTTTTCCGAATTGCTGATGCCAAACGAGGAGATATCGGCAACACGGCATCCCAGTATGCCCAAGCTTTTTTTGGACGGATGGCCTTTGATGCCGTAACCGTTTCGCCCTATATGGGCCCTGACACGCTGGAGCCTTTTCTAAGTTGGAAAGAAAAGAGTCTTTTTGTCCTGGGCCTCACGTCCAATGAGGGCGGCGCTTTCATTCAACAAGTGAAGACCGAAGACGGCGCCCTATTGTATGAAAAGGTGGTCCGTTCATTAGCAACGCATCCTTGTGCTGAACGCATCGGATGGGTGGTGGGAGCCACACAAAAAAAACTCATTCCTAGTTTTTTGTCAGCAAGTAATAATAGTTTTTATTTAATACCCGGCGTAGGAGCGCAGGGCGGCACGGTGGAGGATACCTTGAATTCTTTTGCATCCGCGCTTCCGAATATTTTAATTAACAGTTCAAGGGAAATATTGTATGCATCTGATGATGAAAGTTTTGCAGAAAAAGCGGGGGATCGGGCCAGGCAGATGGTTGAAGCTATGATGCCGGCCTTCGGGAATTCTCCGTGAGACCATAAACTTCCGGATGACTTATGACTTCCCTGACGCTTCCAGCTTTTAGAAGGGCCTCGCGGGCGCGTTCCTCTCCGACCTTGAAAAAACGCATGATCATGCGGGTGCCCCGATCAATAAGCTTCGTATTGGAAAGTTGCATATCCACCATCCAGTTGCCCTGAACGCGCCCTAAGCGAATCATGGCGGTGGTGGATAACATGTTTAGCACGAGCTTTTGCGCCGTGCCGGCTTTCATTCGGGTGCTTCCGGCCACAATCTCTGGCCCCACGACCACAACCACAGGAAAATCAGAATGCTGGGTCACCGGCGCTCCAGGATTGCACGTGATACAACCCGTAATGCACCCATGCTGGCGCGCCGCTTGAAGCCCTCCCACCACGTAGGGTGTGGAACCTGAGGCCGCGATGCCAATGACAACATCTCCCGGGCGCACATCTCGCGCTTTGAGGTCTTCCCAGGCCTGCGTAGGGGAATCTTCCGCAAATTCTACCGCTTTGCGAATGGCGCCATCCCCTCCGGCGATGAGACCCACCACCCAATCCTGCGGCACACCGTAAGTGGGCGGCAGTTCGCTGGCGTCCACGATACCTAATCTACCACTGGTTCCGGCACCGATATAAAAAACTCTGCAGCCTCTTAAAAGGGCTTGAAAATAAGCCTCCGCCAAAGCCTCAATTTGAGGGAGGGCTTCCTCCACGGCCATCGGCACGGTTTTATCTTCCTCGTTGATGAGACGGAGTAAGGTTTTAAGTGGCAGCAAGTCCAAAGGGCGTTCTTCCCCGGCAGACTCCGTGATCTTTTCCTCCTTCTCCATACTGTTTTCCTATTTAGCGTTTTAATTTGTGAGCGAAGACCTTCCTGAATTTCTCTAATTTAGGGCGTATAACGTATTGACAATAAGGCTGGTCTGGATTCTGGCTGAAATAGTTCTGGTGGTAGTCTTCGGCCGGATAAAACTCTGCGGCAGGAGCAATTTCCGTGATCACAGGGGCAGGAAATACTTTTTCTGAATTCAATTTTTGCTTAAAGTATTCGGCTCTTTCTTTCTGTTTTTCAAGAGTATAAAATATTACAGATCGATATTGTGTACCGACGTCGTTCCCCTGTCGGTTGGGCGTGGTGGGATCATGGGTTTGCCAGTACACTTCCAGAATATCGTCGAAGGATATTTTTTGAGGGTCAAACACCACACGGCACACTTCGGCGTGGCCTGTAGTGCCGCTGCACACCTGCTTGTATGTGGGATGAGGCACATGGCCGCCCATGTAACCGGATGTGACCGAAAGCACACCTTCCAACTCTTTAAAAACCGCTTCTACACACCAGAAGCAACCGGCGCCCAGGTATATGGTATCCGAATTTGAAAATTCCATGCCTTTTTCTATAAAAGTTTTATTTTGTGGGTTTTGATATGTATGGCTTGAACCTTTGCATGATGCCACTGCAAGCCCTAGAACAATGGCAAGCAGTCCCCTGCCTTGCTTCATGATTTCTTTTCATTAGCGGCCCGGATGGTCTTTTCCAATTCATCCCACATGTCGGGGGTGGCCACCATATCCACCCAGTTGAACTGACCGGCGCCCATGAGCCATTCCCCGCCGTCTATTGTAATAACGTCGCCGGTGATGTAAGCAGAAAAATCGGAAATGAGGAAAGCGGCCAAATTGGCTAATTCCTGATGATGCCCCACGCGCTTGAGAGGGACGCGCATTTCCGGCTTGATCATGTCTGCAAATTGCGGTGGGAAAAGCCGATCCCAGGCGCCTTTGGTAGGAAATGGACCGGGCGCAATGGCGTTGAGGCGGATGCCATATTTTGCCCATTCCACGGCCAAGGAACGGGTAAGCGCCAGCACGCCGGCTTTAGCACAGGCAGAGGGCACCACGTAGGCCGAACCCGTCCAGGCGTATGTGGTGACAATGCTCAGAATATTGGCCGGTTTTTTGGCTGCAATCCATTTTTTGCCGCAGGCCAGCGTACAATTGTATGAGCCTCTGAGCACAATGTCTACCACGGCATCGAAGGCGCGGTGACTGAGGCGCTCTGTAGGACTAATAAAATTTCCGGCAGCGTTGTTCACCAGAGCATCCGGCAGTCCGAACTTTTCTTCACAGAGCGCCAGCATGTGTTCCACCTGGTCATAATGCCGCACATCGCAGGCCAGGGCCAGGGCTTCGCCCCCGGTTTCTTCCATGAGTTCCCGCGCGGCAGTCTCCAAAACCTCCAATTTACGGCTGGTAATCACCACACGAGCCCCGAGTTGCATAAAATAACGAGCCATGCTCTTGCCCAATCCTGTGCCTCCCCCCGTGACGATGATACAACGTCCGTTCAGAATCCGGTCTGTAAACATGGGCGCTGCCCCAGTATTATTTTTCTCCATAATGGACAAAAAAACAAAACATCCATTGAATGTTTAAATTCCAGCCCTGTGCTTCCTCAACAAAAAAGCCCGCCCCAAAGGACAGGCTTTGAAGTAACTATTAGAAGGGCCAATCAAAAAGGATATTTGTTGGCATCTATAGCGGCCGCAGCGATACGACGCCGAGCTTCCTTGGCGTTAAACGGCTCGGTTTTGGTGAAACGCTTCAGGCCCACCAGCATCATGCGCAGTTCATCGCCTTCGGCAAAAGCATTCAGAGCGTCTTTGCCTTTTATCCATAGGCGATCTGCCACATCATGCACCAGGACGCGCACGATATCCGTGCGGGGATCCTCGGAGGCAATGCGGCCCGTGTGCACCATCTTCTCTACACGGAGCAAGGTGCTTTCAGCCACATAGGTCTCGATCAACATATCGGCCACGTCCATTAGGATTTCCTGCTCTTTGGCCAGACTTTGCATGAGCTTCTGAACGGCGCTTCCGGCCACCAATAAAATGGCTTTGCGGAAACGGCGCAGATATTCTTTTTCCTGGGAAAACAAGGTGCCATCCGGCTCAAAGGGTTCCGGCATTTCCATCAATTCGTTGGGGATGGCCATAGCCGGGGTCATCAGATCTAGGCTGCCTTTCATGGCCCGACGCAGCAGCATGTCCACCGTCAACATCCGGTTGATTTCGTTGGTGCCTTCAAAAATCCGGTTGATGCGGGCGTCGCGGTAAGCGCGGTCCATCGGCATTTCGGCGCTGTAGCCCATGCCGCCGTAAATCTGAACACCTTCGTCCACCACATAATTCAGGGCTTCGCTGCCGTACACTTTCATGATGGCGCACTCGATGGCGTACTCTTCCACACCTTTGAGTTTTGCCTCGGCCGGGTCCATACCCTCTGCTTGGAGTTCGGCTATTTTGTCCTCAATCATCCGCGTGGCTCTGTAAGTAGCCGATTCGGTGGCAAAAGTGCGGATGCACATTTCGCTGATTTTGTAGCGAATGGCGCCGTATTTGCTGATGGGCCGGCCAAATTGCTGGCGCTCATTGGCATAAGCCACGGCATTCTGGATGGCGGTTTTGGCGCCACCGACTGCGGCTCCAGCCAGTTTGATGCGTCCGATATTCAAGATGTTCACGGCAATTTTGAACCCGTTGCCCCGTTCGCTCAACAGGTTTTCAACGGGGACGGGACAATCTTCAAAAAACACTTGGCGCGTGCTGCTGCCTTTGATGCCCATTTTCTTTTCTTCTTCGCCCAGCCGTATCCCTCCAAAAGATTTCTCCACAATAAAAGCCGAATGGTTTTCATCATCGTCAATTTTGGCAAACACGATAAATACATCCGCAAAGCCGGAGTTGGTGATCCAAATCTTTTGACCGTTCAATAGGTAGTGTTTTCCATCGGGAGTTAGTGTGGCACGGGTTTTTCCGGCGTTGGCATCGCTGCCGGCGCCAGGTTCGGTGAGGGCGTAACAGGCAAACCACTCCCCCGTGGCCAACTTGGGCAAATATTTGGCTTTCTGGGCGGGGTTGCCATAGAGCACAATAGGCAGGGTGCCGATGCCCACGTGCGCGCTGATGCCTACCGCAAAAGAATGGGCCGGTCCAATCTTTTCCGTAAATAGCATGTCGGTGAGGAAATTTTTCCCAAAACCACCGTATTCTTCAGGTATGGATAGCCCCAGCAAACCCAGCTGGCCGGCTTTTCGGAGCAGCTCCGGCATGAGTTGAGGTTCTTGCATGCTGTCCAGACGGTCCAGCACAGGCCACACTTCATTTTGAACAAATTCTTCACAAGTGCGGGCGATCATGAGTTGCTCCTCATCGAATTCCTCTGGAATAAAAACATCCTGCCAGAGGGACTCCCGGATCAGCCATTCCCCGCCTTTGAGAGCGCTTAAGGTGTGTGTTTCCACGGTCATAGAGTGCAAGTTTTAGATATTTTTCCGTTCAAAAGTAAAAAAGAAATAGTATGCAAGCATAATTTCAACACTGGGGCAATTATTAAAAAATTGGTTTTGGTACCATTTTTCAACGTTTGGGATGATTTCTGGTTTTTGGTCTGGATCTCCACAGGGCATATCTCTTGGCTATCCTCCTGATGTTGTCTTTCTACGATATGAACGTCAGCCACCGGCAGCCGGTCCCTGAGTAGGCTTGCTGTGCAAGCCGTATCGAAGGGCCGGATATCCAAAACCCTTTGTGGCTTGCGTGCGAGACATTGAAGGTGTTGGTACACTGCGGGCCCTGCCAGGGCGGGGCTTCGATACGGCGCCAAGAGCGCCTACTCAGCCACCGCCAACCGGTCCCTGAGTGGGCTTGCTGTGCAAGCCGTATCGAAGGGGCCGGATATCCAAAACCCTTAGTGGCTTGCATGCATGACATTGAAGGAGTCGGAACCCTGCGGGCCCTGCCAGGGCGGGGCTTCGATACGGCGCCAAGAGCGCCTACTCAGCCACCGGCAGCAGGTCCCTGTGTTGGCTTCCTGTGCAGGCCGTATCGATGGGGCGGATGTGC